>JBIKIB010000028.1:0-18060 GCA_044361845.1 Chitinophagaceae bacterium
GGTCAGAAAAAGTCCCCGGATGCCGGAGGTACGCCTTAGGAGAGAAATTGATCAACGGTTTCCGGAACGGCCAGCTGAGCTGTCGACGAAGGGCATGAAAGAGATTGGAGGCTGTGGTGATGTTGGTGATGACCATGTTCAGTTCTGCACACATCTGCAGGAAACGCTCCATCCGTGCACTGCTGTGTTCTGGTCCCTGACCTTCATACCCATGCGGAAGCAGCATGACCAGTCCGTTCATCCGATTCCACTTCTGTTCCGCACTGGCGATGAACTGGTCGATCATCGTTTGTGCTCCATTGGAGAAATCGCCGAACTGTGCTTCCCAGAGCACCAGTGTCTGTGGCGTGGCCAATGCATATCCGTATTCAAAACCGAGTACGCCGTATTCACTCAGGAGGGAATTATAGATGCGGAATTCGCCCCGGGCACCGGGAATATCACTGAGGCGGTTATACGCCCTGTCATTCACCTCATCGCGGAGGACGGCATGCCGGTGCGAGAAAGTCCCCCGACGCACATCCTGTCCGCTCATGCGCACATCTTTACCATCCAGCAGCAGGCTTCCATAGGCGAGGAGTTCCGCGGTGGCCCAGTCAAGCTTCCTTTCATCCCGAAACAGGCGGATCTTATCCTGCAGCAATTTCTCGAGCTTACGCAGTGGCTTGAACCCATCAGGCCAGCGCATCATGGCATCAAAAACCGTCTGTAAAGCGACTTCGGAGATACCCGTCGTGGGCGACCCTTCAAAATCCTGGACCGTCGCCCTTCTCAGGCTCTTCCACCAGAGTTCCGGCTGCTGGTAGTGATATGGCAGGGGATTCTGTTTCACTTCGTCAAGGCGCTCCTGGAGGTCTGCCCAAAACTGCTTCTCCATATCCTTCGCCAGATTCCGCGCCTCGGATTCTCCATTTTCCAGCAGGAAATGTGAATACACTTCCCTCGGGTTCTGGTGTTTTTCTATCAGTTCGTATAGATGTGGTTGGGTGAATTTCGGATCATCTCCCTCGTTGTGTCCGTGCCTGCGGTAACAAACCATATCGATGAACACATCGGAGTTGAATTGTTGTCTGTATTTAACTGCGATCTCCACACACTTGACCACCGCTTCGGGGTCATCGCCGTTCACATGCATGACAGGTGCCTGGACCATCGCAGCCAGGGAGGTGCAATAGTCGGCACTACGGGCATCATCGAAATCGGTGGTGAATCCGATCTGATTGTTTATGACGAAATGGATCGTGCCTCCGGTGGAGTATCCTTCAAGATTGCACATCTGAAGGATCTCGTAGACGACACCCTGTCCTGCAACAGACGCATCTCCGTGGATGAGGATCGGAAGGATCTTATCGAACTCGCTTTTGTACAAAAGGTCGGCCTTGGCCCGGGCAAAACCCAGCACAACCGGATCCACCGCTTCAAGATGGGAGGGATTCGGCATCAGCTTCAGGCTCATCATACCGCCGGACGCGGTTTCTATCTCACTGCCATACCCCATATGGTATTTCACATCGCCACTGCCCATGGTCTGGTCTGGAATGGCAGTACCTTCGAATTCACTGAAGATCTGTTCGTAGGTCTTCCCCATGATATTCGCCAGTATATTCAGGCGGCCGCGATGCGCCATTCCTATAACGATCTCCTGCACATCATTCCCTGCAGCCGCCTGGATGATGGCATCCAATGCGGCGATGGTCGTCTCCCCGCCTTCCAGCGAAAAACGCTTCTGGCCAATGTATTTTGTATGCAGGAACTTTTCGAAAATGACACCCTGGTTGAGTTTCTCCAGGATCCTTTTCCTCTTGGACAAAGGCAAAGGCTGCATGAAGCCCTGTTCCATCTCCCGCGTCAGGAAATCAACCTTTTCCTGATTGCTGATGTATTTGAACTCGATCCCCACATGTTCCGCATAACAGCGGGATAAGTGTGCCAATATCTCCCGAAGGGTGGTATTGCCCAGACCGATCAGATTGCCGGCATAGAATGTCTTTTCGAGGTCAGACTCTGCAAGTCCGAAAAACGAAAGTTCCAGATTCGCTCCCCTGTCCTTACGAGGCCGGATGGGATTTGTCTTCGCGATGAGGTGCCCTTTATTCCGGTAACCAAGGATCAGACGATAAGCCCCCAGTTCTTTTCTCCAGTCTGTTCCCCCACCGGCGGATGATCCCTCCTCCCGAACGCCAGAGACCCTTCCGTCAGACAATCCCGGCGAATAGGTCATGGCAAAATCGAAACCTTCAAAAAATCTCTTCAATTCCGGATCAACCAGGGATGGGTCTTTTATAAAATCCTGATATTGATGCTCAACAAAAGCCGGATGCGCACTTGTTATGTAAGAAAAATCCTTCATGTAATTCGTGGATTTCAAAAAATCAACAGGATTACAAATATCGTGCAATAAATGTTTACGCCGAAACATGCACATGAGTGGATCGTTTTAAAATTGCATACAAAGCCCGTTAATAGGCGATATAGAAGGGGCGATGGTCCAAAAAAAAATGTCCCCTGCCCTGTTTTTCATGAAAGAACCGGAAGGATTTGGTAATTCGAGAACAGGGGCATAACTTTGCATTCCCAAATTCAGAAACGATAAGATCATGGCAAATCATAAGGCAACCAAAAAGGATGTTCGTCAGGCTTCAAAGCGCAGGGCGAGGAATAGGTATCAGGGCAAGACCACCCGGAATGCCATCCGCTCCCTACAGACATTGACGGATCCAAAGGAAGCAGGAGAAAAGCTTACCACTGTGATCAGTCGCATCGACAAGCTTGCCAAGAAAGGCGTGATTCACAAGAACAAGGCAAGCAACCTCAAGAGCAGCCTTACCTTGAAATTCAATGCGCTGGCATCTAAATAATCCGGGTATCATCCCAAGAAAAAGCCGCTGTTAGACAGCGGCTTTTTTTGTGTATCCCATCCCGGCCTCGAATGTTGGTCATCCCAAGCTGTCCCTACGGTCAGTACCCCCGGAAAGACCAACGATGGGCAGATGACATGACTCGTACACAAAAAAATTGCCTACGTGCGGGATAAAATCCTTGTCAGGATCACTCCGCGGGGAATATCAGATGATGCATCCTGAAGCATTTCACGCACACCTTCCGGATCTGGCAACTGCTGAAGGAAAGTCCGGATTCGACTTGCAGCGATACACATGTCGATATAGTGGTTGATCGTGATCATTTTATGCCCACACATACAGTCATAAAACATTCCATACGGGCCGTGAACCCGGCTATGCAGGGTCAATCCAGATGTTGTCGTCGGGCAAGTCTTTTCCCGAGTATGATGGTGGATGCGACGATGGCAGCACTCAGGAATCCGACTTTGTCATAATGGAGAATGCGTCCATCCGGGGCTTTGTCTACGATCACGCCGGAAAGAATGGATGCCATACCTGTGCTGAGCTGCTGTGCGGAAGAATTGAAACTCATGAATCGTCCCCTTGCAGAAGGTTCAACGACGGTGCTGATCATCGCCTGTGCCGGTATGGAACGGGCCGTGGACGCAGCGAACCACAAACCGAATACAGACAGCATCGCATACAGCGGTATATCTGGCATGTTCGTGATGATCAGGATCGGGAATATGGAGCATACAACCGCCGCAAGAAATACTTTGTATTTACCATACAGGTCTGTGATTCTCCCGATGATGAAGGATGCGATGAGTGCACTGGCGCCACCGGTCATGTAGATCAGCGGAGTTTGGCTTCTGGGTAACCCCTTATTGAACTCCATGTAAGGGTTGATGAAAGGGATGAGCATGAAATGTCCGAAGATGAGCATTCCTGATAGCAATAGTGCATTCAGCTGGGTTCTGTTGCCGAGGATGCCTGTGATGACTTCCCTGACGGAAAGGGGTGCTTCGGGATTGCTTCCAAGGTGCTGTCTGACGGCAGGCAGAAAACGGATCATAAGTGGGACCAGCAGCCAGCCCAGGGCGCCGATGAAGAGGAATGGCGCATGCCAGCTGAAGATCCCCGCAAGATAGAGGCTGAACGGCACACCTGCCACGGAAGCTGCAGCAAACGCGATGAACACAGCACTCATCGCCCGCCCACGTTTTTCGTATGGGAAGACATCTGCGATGATCGATAGGATCTGAGCACCGATCAATCCGCCAAAGACCCCTGTCACCACCCTTGCGATCATCAACAGCAATGCTGTCGGAGCGATTCCGCAGCAGAGGGTTCCTACCAAAAATCCACCATAAGCATAGAGGAGGATTTTTTTACGATCATACCGATCCACATGGAATGCCGCAAATAGTCCGGAGAAAAAAGCCGTGATGGGATATGCGGCCACGATCATGCTGAAATACAGCGGAGAAATGGCAAAATGCGGCATGAGAAAATTCCCAAGCGGCATCATGATCATGAAATCAAGGATCGTGGTGAAATTAATGACCGCCAGTATGATAAGCAGAAAACGCTCTTTCCAATTCATCGGCAAAGGTTGAAAAAAAAACAGATGAACGAACAGCAGCATATATCATCAAAAGAAATCAATGGATCGTACATCATGATGTAGCCCCCTGTACAAGTATATGTTAAGGGCATAAAACAATAAAAAGCTGCCCTAATATTGTACCTTTGCGCCTTCATATGACAGAGAAAATACTCATCCTGGACTTCGGTTCTCAGTACACCCAGCTCATTGCCCGTGCCGTCCGCGAGGCGAATGTCTACTGCGAGATCATCCCCTGGCACAAGCAATTCGAAACGGGTCCTGAATTGAAAGGAATCATCCTTTCAGGATCCCCATTCTCGGTCAACGATGAAAAGGCGCCCACCGTGGATGTAGCGGCACTTGTAGCCCGGCTTCCGGTACTGGGCATCTGTTATGGGGCGCAGCTGACTGCGAAACATGCGGGTGGACGCGTGGAAAGATCCGAGAAAAGGGAATACGGTAGGGCATTCCTGCAGATCGAAAAGAACGATGTCATCTGGCGATCTGTCCCGCTCCGGTCGCAGGTATGGATGAGCCACGGAGACTCCATCCTGGAACTGCCTGCAGGCTTCGAGATACTCGCGACCACCGATTCGATCCCGGTAGCGGCATTCAAAAAGTCAGATGGCGATGGGCATCCACTCTACGGATTCCAGTTCCATCCGGAAGTATACCACTCGGAGCAGGGTAAGCAAATCCTTCGGAATTTCCTCATGGAGATCTGCCGATGCAGTGGTGACTGGACACCGGCGCATTTCATCACCGACACGGTGAATGCCCTTCGGGAACAGATCGGGGACCGAAAAGTGGTGATGGCACTCAGCGGAGGGGTTGATTCCACCGTAGCGGCGACGCTGATCCAAAAAGCCATAGGCGACAGGCTCTTTGGCATTTTCGTAGATAACGGCCTGCTGCGAAAAGGAGAATTCCAACAGGTACTGGACACCTACGCACAACTTTCCCTGAATGTGAAAGGCGTCGACGCAAGGGAACATTTCTACACAAAACTGGCCGGGAAGACCAACCCGGAAGATAAAAGAAAGGCCATAGGTGCCACATTCATCGAAGTATTCGACAGGGAGGCGCAGGAACTGACGGACATCAGCCTACTCGGGCAGGGCACCATCTATCCGGATGTCATTGAAAGCGTATCCGTCCACGGCCCATCCGTGACGATCAAATCGCACCATAACGTCGGAGGCTTGCCGGAGAAAATGAAAATGGGACTTATCGAACCCCTCCGGTATCTTTTTAAGGATGAAGTCAGAAAAGTAGGTCTTGAGTTGGGCATCCCCGGGGAGATGCTATTCCGCCATCCCTTCCCCGGACCCGGCCTCGGCATCCGGATACTCGGAGAAGTGACCGAAGATAAAGTCATGCTGTTGCAGGAAGCAGATCATATTTATATCAATGCGTTGCGTGCATTCAACCTCTACGATAAGGTCTGGCAGGCCGGCTCCATCTTGCTGCCGGTCAAGAGCGTAGGGGTGATGGGTGACGAGCGGACGTACGAGTTCACTGTAGCATTAAGGGCGGTGACATCAGTCGATGGCATGACTGCGGACTGGGCGCATCTGCCTTATGATTTCCTAGGGCACGTATCAAATGAAATCATCAACCAGGTTAGAGGCATCAACCGGGTGGTATACGATATCAGCAGTAAACCGCCTGCAACCATCGAGTGGGAATAATGGTCTTACGAATCGATGTCTACATCAGATGCAGACTGATCAGGATGTCGGGAAACCTTCCTTACAAATCGAACTGTCATGAAAAAAACACTTCACGGCCTGATGACCATCCTGCTGATGTATTCGGCCAACCTCTCAGCACAGCAAAAGACCTACAAGGTCGGGCTTTTTGTTCCACTATACCTCGATTCCGCGTATACGGAAACCGGGAAATACCGTTTGGGTAAAAACTTCCCAAAACAATCCCTACCGGGACTGGAATTCTACCAGGGCGCGGAGTTCGCCATGGAAGCCTTCAATGAAAACGGGAAAGCAAATGTGGAACTTCAGGTATTCGATATCCGCAGCAGGAACGGAAGCATCGGACTGGTCTCAAAACTGCCTATAATGGATTCATTGGACCTCGTTATAGGTCAGGTTTCTGGAAACGAATACCTGCAGCTGGCCCAGATCGCCAGGGACCGCGACATCCCTTTTGTCAGTGCCACCTACCCCAACGATGGCGGGGTGAAAGGCAATCCGAATGTACTCATTCTTAATGCAAAACTGAATTCACATATACAATCCATCTATAACCACGTATTGGTGAACTGGGGTTCCGACAACATCATCTGGGTTCGCCGCAGTGATAATGCAGACAATCGCATTGAGGATCTCTTCAAAGAACTCAACAGATCACCCGATGGCAGCATACTGAAATACAGAACCATTACCATGCCCGCGGAGTTTACAGAATTAAATCTTTACAAATACCTGGACAGCACACAGGAGAACGTGATCATCGCCGGCAGCCTTGATGAAGATTTCGCCAAAAACCTCGCTGCCAACTGCCTGAAAGTAGGTAAGCAATATCCTGTCACGATCGTGGGGATGCCCACCTGGGAAGGAATCCAGGAATTGAAAAAGAAAGAATACAGACCGTTGAGGATAGAATATTCTTCCACCTTTCATAAGGCCGCCCTGTCATCCTGGAACGCAAGGATTGAAGAAGCCTACCGTAAAAAATCCTTCAGCAAGCCAAGCGACATGACGTTCAAAGGGTATCAGGCTACCTACCACTTTGTAAGCCTGCTCCTGAGATATGACACCGCCGTACTGAAAAACCTCAATGACAGTGCCATTCGGTCGATGACGGACTTTGACTTCAGGCCGGTTTTCTGGAGCAGAACCAGTTCGGTACCTGACTACCACGAGAACAAGCGGATCTATATCATCCGCCGGGAAAAAGGACAGCTAAGCCTGCGGAACTGACAGAACAAGATACTCAATGCCTTTGTTATCATACGATGAGAAATCACCTGCTTGTCCTATTGACGATCTGCGTGACGGGCCTGGGTTTCAATTCACTCACCGGACCTGGCCCGGGTGATCCGGTGCCCATACCCCCCGGACAGCAGCGCAAGGGGAATGCTGATTCAGGATATCAATACATCATCACCGGTGATTATGTGAACAGCGGACTTCCGATCGGATTCTACCGGATCGGCATCGGTACTGATAAGCGAAATTTTTTACGCAGGGATGGTCTAAACGCCAACATGCGACACGATTTCAATATGGTAAAGGCACCTAATGGTGTGACCATTGCCGTTCCCAACTGCCTTCAATGCCACGCACAGGCATTTGAAGACTCCCTTATCATCGGTTTAGGAAATTCACTGGCAGACTTCACCCCCATCAGGGGATTCGATTCGAAGTTCGCCACAGGAGTGCTCGAAACGTACATGCGGGCCAATAAAAAAAAGAGAGAGGCTTCGAAATCATTCATCCGCACAGGGAAAGCCATCGGCAGCGGCATCTTCACGGAAGTAAGGGGCGTCAACCCGGCCGACCGACTCACGGCCTTGCTGATCAGCCATCGCGATAAGAACACCCTGCAATGGAGCGACACGGCTTCCTCCACACTCCCCCAAATGGTCATTCCATCGGATGTGCCGGCATGGTGGCTGCTCAAGAAAAAAAATGCCATGTTTTATAGCGGGTTTGGCAGAGGTGACTTCGGTCGTTTCCTGATGGGGGCGATCCTGTTGACAGTGGACGATACCGTACATGCAAACAAGGTCGATAGCCACATGAACGATGTGCTTGCCTATATCAACAGCATCCGGCCACCCCGGTATCCCAAAGCGGTCGATCAGGTGCTGGCCGATCAGGGCCGCTTCGTTTTTGAACGATCCTGTACAAAATGCCACGGCACTTATGGAGACGGATGGAAGTATCCCAATCTCCTCATCCCACAGCAGGTGATCGGTACCGATTCCATGCTCAATAACAGCAACTATCAGCAATCAGACATGATCAGCTGGTTCAACACCAGCTGGTTTTCAAAAGGAGACCACCCGGCAAAACTCGTTCCATTCAACGGATATATTGCACCACCACTCGACGGGGTATGGATCACCGCACCCTACCTGCACAATGGATCAGTGCCCACCATCGAGGCATTGCTCGACAGTCGAAAAAGACCCAGGTACTGGAGCCGGGATTTCAAAAACCCGCAATATGACTACGAACGGCTGGGCTGGAAATACGCCACCCATCCATCGCCCGACAAAAACGACCGGTACGACACGACATTACCCGGCTATGGAAATCAGGGACACACATTCGGGGACAAGCTCACGGATGTTGACAGGCGGGCCGTGATCGAATACCTGAAGACCATCTGACATAGAGCCTGCACCCACAGGTCACCTGAGGCAGACTTCAGCGGAAAAACCCGCCCGACAGGATCCCGTATTTTGAAAAGTTCAGCAAACACGGACCGTTGATCCTCATGGAAAAATATATCGTACCTTCTTTGGATCAAGAATAATAACCCATCACCTGCCCCATGATCTCCTTCACCGAAAATGGTCTTTTTTGCATCCCCGGAGGATTCCATATCGATCCATGGCGACCGGTTGAGGCTGCGGTCATCACACATGCACACAGCGACCATGCAAGAACCGGCCACGGGTCTTACCTCTGCCATGAACAGAGCCTGCCGGTCATGCGCGTTAGACTGGGGGATCAACACTATCAGACGGTCGGGTGGAACCAGCCGGTGATACGCAATGGGGTGAAAGTATCCCTGCATCCGGCGGGACATATCATCGGATCCGCACAAATAAGGGTCGAATATAAGGGAGAGGTTTGGGTGATCAGTGGAGACTACAAGACAGATGACGATGGGATCAGCGGTGCATTTGAGGCTGTTAAATGCCACACATTCGTGACCGAGTCGACCTTCGGACTGCCCATCTACAAATGGGATCCGCAGGAAAAAACATACTCGGATATGCGGCAATGGATCGATAGGAACATGGCAGAAGGCTATAGTTCCGTTTTCCAGGCATACAGCCTTGGGAAGGCACAACGACTGTTGGATGCATTCAGGGACTATGATGGCAGGATATTCGCGCATGGTGCCGTGCTAAGGATCCAGGAAGCCCTCGAAGAAGCCGGGCATCGATTCCCGAAAGCCGAAAGGATGACCTCCCTAACGTCAACGGACAAGCGAAAAACATGCATATTCATCTCCCCCTCCCCGGTGGAAGGCACCTATGTACCGAAGCTGATCGGTCCTTACCGGACTGCGGTATGCAGTGGGTGGATGCAGGTCAGGGGAAATCGCCGCAGAGGCCACGCCGATAAAGGATTCGTACTGAGTGACCATGCCGACTGGGATGGTCTCCTTGCTGCGGTCAAAGCCACCGGTGCGGGCAGGGTGTACGCAACACATGGTTTCCAGTCAGCCTTCAGCAGGTACCTGGGTGAAACCGGGTTAGAAGCGGCTGAAGTACGCACGATGTTCGGAAACGAGGAAGAAGAAACAATGCCCACTGAACCCTTTATGGAAAACCCGGCATCATGATGACGAACGAACAGGCGGATCATGCCAGCAATATGCGCAACAACAGGAACGGCTTTAAGCTTTTTGCATCGCTGCTGAACAACCTGGCGGCAACTGATGGGACGCAGGAGAAGGTATCCCTGCTCATTGACTATTTCAACAGTGCCCCACCGGATGACAAGTCATGGACGCTGGGACTTTTCACGGGCAGGCGGTTACGCAGGATGGTGAAGACAAAACACCTCGCCGATTGGTTGTCAGAGTGGGCGCATATCCCTCCATGGCTTTTCGAAGAGTGCTATCATCAGGTTGGAGATCTGGCAGAGACCCTTGCCCTGTTGGATGTTTCAATATCCGGAACGAACATGGAAGAAGATCTTTCCGACTGCCTTCGCACCCTGAGGGAGATCTCAGAAGCGGATGAAGATGTGAAGAAGGAGACCATCCGAAGGTACTGGTCGAGCATGTCAATGGAGGAGAAATTCGTATTCAACAAACTCATCACGGGCGGCTTCCGTGTCGGCGTGTCCGCACAACTGGTGATCCAGGCATTGGCGAAGATGTTCAAAGAAGATAAGGCTGTCATCGCACACAGGATCAGTGGTCAATGGGAGCCGGTGGATACGGATTTCCAAGTACTCCTTAGTGGGCAGGGAACGGAAGATGATCTTTCAAAACCATACCCTTTCTTCCTGTCACACCCGATGGAGGATCCTGCTGAAACCTGCAATGATATGGCCGAATGGCATGCGGAATGGAAATGGGACGGCATAAGGGGACAGGTCATCCGTCGAAAAGGGCAGTGGTTCGTATGGAGCCGCGGCGAAGAACTCATCACGGAAAAATTTCCGGAATTCGAAGAAATGCGGAAAAAATTACCGGATGGCCTCGTGATCGACGGAGAGATCCTGGCGATGAAGGGGGGTGTACCCCTTCCGTTCTCACTGCTGCAGACACGCATCGGAAGGTCAAAGATCAGTCCCAGACAACTGCGGGAAGTACCCGTCGCATTCATGGCATTCGACCTGTTGGAATTCAATGGAGAGGACTGGAGAATGAGGCCTCTGACCGAAAGGATGGCACAACTGAAATCGGTGGTGCAAGATTTCGGTCATCCGTCACTGTTAGTATCTGAAGGGCTTTCGTTCTCCTGCAAGGAAGACCTGGCGGCACTTCGATCACGATCGAGGGAGCATGGCAGCGAAGGGCTGATGCTCAAGCGAAAAACATCCACCTATCAGGCAGGGCGCAGGAGGGGTGATTGGTGGAAATGGAAGACCGATCCGATGACCATCGACGCGGTGCTCGTATATGCACAAAAAGGGCATGGTAGAAGAAGCTCGTTATACACCGACTACACATTTGCAGTGCGTGACGGGGATAGGCTTGTCGTATTTGCAAAAGCATACTCCGGACTGACAGACAAGGAGTTCAGAGCTGTGGATGCATTCGTCAAAAAGAATGCGATCGAAAAATTCGGACCGGTGCGGACCGTAAAGCCCGAGCTCGTCTTCGAGATCGCGTTCGAAGGCCTCTCCGAAAGTAAAAGGCACCGGTCAGGCATCGCAGTGCGGTTTCCGAGGATGAGCAGATGGCGGACAGACAAGAACGCCAGTGAGATCAACACCCTGGATGACCTCCGGGACATGTTGAAACATTATGGCAGCCAGGCCGATGCTTCAGTTGATGATATAAACGAACAGGAATGATGACGCAGATGATGACCGGCGATCTGTCGCATACCGAAGGCTACAAGCAGGTCTGCCAATGGATGGCTGGAAAAGGCCGCCATCCGTTCCCATTTCAGGAAGAGGCATGGGAGGAGGTCTTTCATGGGAGGAGCGGACTCGTGAATGCCCCAACCGGGTGTGGGAAGACGTATGCGGTTTTTCTGGGGGCGGTCATCCGTTTCATCAACGAGCATCCTGACAACTGGCAGCAGTCGGAGCACAACGGCCTGCAGCTCTTATGGGTCACGCCGCTGAGGGCTTTGGCAAAGGATATCGGTCGGGCGATGGAGGAGGTCATAACGGAGATGGGTATGCGCTGGAGAGTCGGTGTACGCAATGGTGATACACCGGTTACGGAAAGACAACGCCAAAAACGCAGGATGCCTGAAGTGTTGATCATCACTCCGGAAAGCCTGCATCTCCTGCTCGCGCAGAAAGGACATGCGGATGTTTTCCGGAACCTGCGGACCATCGCCGTGGATGAATGGCATGAACTGCTCGGCAGCAAGCGCGGCGTACAGGTCGAACTCGCCATCAGCCGTCTGGTCGGCCTGATCGATCCTCCCCAAAGGGGATCGACGATCGAAGGATCGCCATCGACAGCACCATCCGTCTGGGGCATCTCCGCCACCATCGGCAACCTGGAAGAGGCAAGGGACGCCCTACTGTGGCCAGTTATAACGGAAAGGCATACCCGAAAAAGTGTTCGTCCGCCCGTCATCATCAGGGCGAGGATGGACAAGCGGATCGAGGTGGAGTCGATCTTTCCCGACGAGATTGAAAAATATCCATGGGCCGGGCATCTGGGCATCAAGCTCGCATCCAAGGTCGTTCCCCTGGTGGAAGGGGGTCGCACCACCCTGATCTTCATCAATACCCGAGGGATGAGCGAAACCTGGTACCAGACGCTGCTGAATGTTGCACCGGAATGGGCCGGTGCGATCGCCCTACACCATGGGAGCATAGAGCAGGAACTTCGGTCATGGGTGGAAGATGCCTTGCACGAAGGGATCCTGAAGGCGGTGGTGTGTACATCCAGCCTGGATCTTGGCGTGGATTTCAGACCGGTGGGAACCGTCATACAGGTCGGTTCACCAAAAGGGGTCGGACGTTTTCTGCAACGTGCCGGACGCAGTGGGCACCAGCCTGGTGAGAAGAGCAGGATCCATTTCCTCCCGACCCATTCTCTCGAACTGATGGAGGCGGCAGCATTGAAAACCGCCATCCGCGAGGATCTCATTGAAGGTCGCCCTCCCCTTCAGCTTTGCTTCGATGTGATGCTGCAATACCTTTGTACGCTGGCCATCTCTGATGGCTTCGATCCAAAAGTGATTTTTGATGAAGTCAAAACAACTTATTGCTTCCGGGACCTGACCGATGACGAATGGGTCAATATCATGCAATTCCTTGTGGAAGGAGGTAAAGCGCTGCAGCAATATGACGAATATCGAAAAGTGGAGATGACCGATGGCATTTGCAGGATCACGAACAGGCGGATCGCTATGCGACACAGGATGCACATCGGCACGATCGTGAGTGATGCCATGCTCAAGGTGAAATTCCTGACTGGTGGATATGTAGGGGTCATTGAAGAGGGGTTCATCGCGAAATTGCTGCCCGGAGAGGTGTTCACCCTCGCCGGCAGAAATCTGGAGTTCGTGATGATCAAAGACATGACAGCCATGGTGCGGAAGTCAAATGCGAAAAAATCCATCGTGCCAAGCTGGATGGGCGGGCGGATGTCACTGTCAGGAAACCTAGGTAAAATGCTCCGGCAAAAACTGGCAGAAGCCGCAAGCGGGGACAGCACAGAACCCGAGCTGATCGCCTTACGACCATTATTCAGACTCCAGCAGGAACTTTCGCATATCCCGGGTACCGATGAATTATTGATCGAACAAGTGGAGACGAAAGATGGATTCCATTTATTCGTCCATACCTTCGAAGGCCGTCTGGTCAATGAGGCGATGGCCGCTATACTGGCCTGGAGGATCAGCCGGATCACGCCCATCACCTTCTCCTTCGCCATGAATGATTACAGTTTTGAGCTGCTGAGTGACCAGCCGATCCCATTGGACGACAGCAACGTATATGAACTTTTCTCCCCTGAAAACCTCACGGAGGATATATATCGAAGCGTGAATGCGACCGAGATGGCACGGCGTAAGTTCCGAGATATCGCAGTCATTGGTGGACTGATCTTCCAGGGTATGCCGGGGGAAAAGAAAAAAGCAAGGCATCTGCAATCATCGGCTTCCCTGCTCTTTCAGGTCTTCCAGGAGTACGACCCGCAGAATCTCCTGCTTCGACAGGCATACCAGGAAGTATTTGATCACCAGATGGAAGAAGCCCGACTTCGGGAAATGCTAGATCGCATCAGTCGTGGCAGGATCATCCTGACATATCCTAACAGGCTCACACCCTTCAGCTTTCCTGTGAAAATCGACAGCATGCGGGAGAACCTCTCTTCTGAAAAGCTCGAAGACCGCGTGCGCCGAATGCAAGAGCAACTGGAAGGATGAAATCAACCCGGCTGACTCAAAACCCAAACCCATAACCCTTGGAGAGTACCCTAACTCTTGGAGAGTATCCCTACCCTTGGAGAGTACCCCCACCCTTGGAGAGTTCCACCACTCTTGGAGAGTACCCCTACCCTTGGAGAGTATCCCTACTCTTGGAGAGTTCCACCACTCTTGGAGAGTTCATGACCTGCCATGGTCCCCAACGAGACCTGTCTCTTTCAGATTTTTCAAATCCGCTGCGTAAAATAGGCTGCCATAAATGGGTAACTTTGTAAAAAAGAACGGATGTCCGATTTACAGAAAGATATTGAAGGTTTTTTCCGAACATGGAAATCCGAGGGGAATATTGAAATTGACACACTGCGTCAATCGGGCAGTAACCGGCAATACCTACGGGTTCGCCATGAAGGTCGGGGATATATAGCCACATACAATCCACAGAATATCGCTGAGAACAATGCGTTCATAGAATTCACAAGGCATTTTCAGTCAAAGCAACTACCCGTACCGGAGATTCTGCACCATGACCCGAAAAAAACCATGTACTTGCAGACGGACCTGGGAGATGTCTCACTGTTCGAGATCATGAAAGCCGAGGGATTCTCTGACCACGTCTTCAATTTGTTCAAGAAAAGTCTCGCACAACTCGCCAGGCTGCAGATAGAGGGCGGCAGTAATCTTGACTACAGACATTGCATCGCGACGAAGTCATTCGACAAACAGGCCATCTACTCCGATCTGCTGTATTTTCTATATTATTTTGTTCGGGCACTTGACCTGCCCTATGATAAAAATCTGCTCCTGAACGATTTCGAACTGCTTAGCAGCTATCTGATGCAGGAAGATCAGCAATATTTCATGCACCGTGACTGCCAAAGCCGGAACCTGATGGTGAATGATGATCGGGTCTACTTCATAGACTATCAGGGTGGGATGCAAGGTGCGCTTCAATACGATGTGGCATCCATGCTTTGGCAGGCAAGAGCGGCGATGCCATACGACTGGCGCGACAACCTGTTATCATACTATTTTGAACAGGCGAATATGCTGCTTAAAAATACCCTTGACAAACAGAGCTTCATGGATAGCTACGACGGATTCGTGTTGATCCGGATGCTGCAAACACTTGGCGCATATGGTTTCCGCGGTCTCTTTGAACGAAAGCCACACTTCATATCGAGCATACCATTTGCATTGAAAAACCTGAAATGGTTTCTTGAAAACAAGAAAATACCCATACGGCTACCGGAGTTGCATAAAGTTCTCCGATGTATCGTAACAGAGGAGATGATCGCGAAATTCGACATCCAAAAAGCCGGATCCGAAACCCCGCTGGTCGTGCAAGTCAGGAGCTTTTCGTACAAAAAGGGAATCCCTGCTGATAAAAGCGAAAACGGCGGAGGCTTCGTCTTCGATTGCAGAGGGATCCTGAATCCGGGTCGGCTCACAGCATACAAGTCACTCACCGGAAGAGATAAAGATGTCAAGGAATTTCTCCTCCACAAGACGGAGATGCCTGCTTATCTGCAACATGTTTTTGGGATCGTGGACATCTCCGTCAAAGATTATATCAAACGCGGGTTCGCCAGCCTTTCCGTGAACTTTGGATGTACTGGTGGACAGCACCGGAGCGTCTATGCGGCCGACAGAATGGCGGAACATCTGCAGGAGAAATTCAATGTCAAAACGATTACGGAGCATGTAGAACAGGAAGCGAAGAACTGGATAAACACCCCGGTAGCATGACGGATCTGAAATCAAATCCTCCGCAGGAAGTTCTTAATGAACCACAACCCATGAAAGGTCTTAGGGCCATGATCTTCGCTGCAGGTTTAGGGACAAGACTCAAGCCGTTCACGGATACACATCCCAAGGCGCTGGCACCTGTAAATGGAAAACCGCTGCTCCAAAGGAACATTGAATACCTGAAGCATTTCGGTATCAGGGATATCATCGTCAATGTCCACCATTTCGCAGACCAGATTAAGGATTTTCTGAAGGAGAAGAAGGATTTTAATTGTCGCATAGAGATCTCCCATGAAATCGGAGAACCTTTGGAAACAGGTGGCGGACTCCTTCATGCTGCCTGGTTTCTGGCAACGGATAAAGAACCTTTCGTTGTGATGAATGCCGACATCCTTACCAACCTGGACCTAGCTGCGATGTATGCGCATCACAAAAAATCCTCTCCTATCGCCACGCTCGCCGTCACCAACAGAAAATCCTCCAGGAATCTGCTCTTTGATGACGAGATGCGACTCTGTGGTTGGACCAACCAAACCACCGGTGAAATAAAAATGTCGGTCACTCCCCAAAAAACTCCACATCCTTTTGCTTTCTCCGGCATCCACATGATCGACCCGGATATCTTCTCCATCATCCGCCAAACCGGCAAATTTTCGATCATTGACAGCTATCTCGACCTGGCAGCCAAACACCAGATCCTGGGATATCCTCATAGCGATGACATAATCGTGGATGTTGGCCGACCAGAAAGCATAATCGAGGCGGAAAGATTTTTCCAATGAATGCCGGTACCTTTGCTTAAATAATACGCAATGATTAAGAAGATCGCATTTGTCCTATTGGCAGGTTTGATCATCATCCAGTTCTTCCGGCCTGAAAGGAATATTTCCACTGCCGCGACACCCAACGATATCAGCAACAAGTATGCAGTCCCTTCAAATGTACAGGAGATCCTAAAATCCTCCTGCTATGACTGCCATAGCAACAACACGGTTTATCCGTGGTATGCCAATATCCAACCTGTCACCTGGTGGCTGCAGGACCACGTCACAGAAGGGAAAGGAGAACTGAACTTCAACGAATTCATGAGCTATCCTCCAAAGAAAGCCCATCACAAACTGGAAGAAGTCATTGAACAGTTACAGGAAGGTGAGATGCCCTTGAAAAGCTACACCGTCATCCACCGCAATGCCATCGTCGATGCGGAAAAGAAAAAGATCATCAGCGATTGGGCAAAAGGCCTGATGGCTGAGATCGCAGCCACGAACAACCTTGAGGTCAAAAAATCGGAAGAGAAACATTGATGAATCTGCCATCCGAAAAGGTATATCATCGCCGCCCACCCCATGATACGATATATCAAGTACCCTTTACCGTTAGTTGATGTCACCTGCACTTCCGATCAGCATCAGATCCCAGCGTTGTTGGCTTTCCCCTTCACGTTGTCTGTATTGGGAGGATGAGAGGACGCTGATCTTATCCGACCTGCATTTTGGAAAGACGGGGCATTTCAGGAAATCAGGGATCCCCGTGCCTCCGCAGGTTTATCTGGAAGACCTGCACCGCCTTTTGATGCAGGTGCAATACTTCCAACCGAAAACCATCATCATAACCGGCGATCTGTTCCATAGCATGGAAAACCTCGAACACGCATTGTTCGCAAGATGGAAGGAAACCATCCCAACAAATGATGTCCATCTGGTCAGGGGTAATCACGATATCCTTAGCTTAAAGTCCTATACGGATATGGGCATTGAAGTACATGAACGATCATATCTGAAGCCTCCGTTCCTATTCGCACACGATCCGGGGTGGAGGCCATTGGATGATCAGGGGTATTACCGGGTTTCGGGGCATATCCATCCGGGGATACGCCTTTCCGGGATCGGCAAACAATCCCTTCGCTTCCCTTGTTTTCATTTTTCAGCGGAACAAGTCGTTTTGCCCGCATTCAGCAAGTTCACAGGGCTTGCGATGGTCACGCTGCGAAAAGGCGACATGGTATATGCCGTCATTCCGGATGATCCGCGCAAAGGTGAAATGGGTGCTGTGATAAAGATCCAATGACTGCCGTGATAGATAAA
>JBIKIB010000255.1:0-5620 GCA_044361845.1 Chitinophagaceae bacterium
TCAGGGCTTCCTGCGTCAGGGCATCCGTTAAAAACGTATTTGACGCATGGTATTCCTGCAGATCGGGGACGGCCTGCAGGCTGGCTTTCTGGGGCGGATTGCCGTAATTATCTTCCCCTAAATAACTTTGTGGATGGCCGGCGGCATGACCGGCGATGTTCACCGTGAATCCGAGGTTGTATGGATTCGATCCGGGTGTCCCGGCAGCACCCCAATGGGCCTTACCCACATGGATCGTGTGGTATCCCGCTTCCCGCAGGAGAGACGGCAATGGGGTGGCGTGGAAGGTTCCTGCAATACCCGCCCTGTCGCTCAGTCCATTGATATTCCAAACGGCAGGCAGTATCGCGTCATCCTTATTGTCGGTGTTATTGTCCTTACGGGGCGATGTCCAGTTGACGATATGATGATGAGCGGCATTCACCCCCGTGATCATACTGGTGCGGCTGGGGGTACAGACGGCACAGGCATATGCATCCGTGAACTTCATGCCTCCTGCGGCAAGTCGCTCCATATTGGGTGTGCGGTATCGTTTATTGGCGGTGGTCATGCTTTCCCAGAACGGAACCGATGTATCCTGCCAACCCATATCATCCACCAGGAAGATGATGATGTTGGGACGTTTTACAGATGGGCTTTGTGCCTGCGAACCCGACGATAGAGAGGCGATCAGCAGGATGGCAGCGGTAAGGTTACGTACGATCATGGTCATTGAATTGAATATCCTGTGCAGGATCAGGGTGACAGAAATCAGGGCGCAGGGATCAGAATGCATCGTTCATGGCAAAAACAGGTTTTCTTTCCTTCCATTTTCCCCGCGTGAAATCCGGGAATGCGATCAGTGCTCCGCCCTTGCGAATGGATTTTTCACTCAGCGGTGTGATCGCACTCCATGCGGCCGCATCATAGACATCCAGCGGAGTCGGTAATTTCCTTTTGGCAGATTCGATGAAGGCATGCATCACGAAGAAGTCCATGCCCCCATGGCCGGAGCCCGCTGCACGGTCCTCCCATTTTTTCCAGAGCGGGTGGTCGTATTTGCGGAGCCATTCCGCCTGATCGTCCCATTCATGGGGCTTGGCAGACTTCCCTTCGACGTATATCCCTTTGTTGACATCCATCCACAATCCTTTGGTACCCTGCACCCTGAAGCCCAGGGAGTAGGGGCGTGGCAGATTCGTGTCGTGTTGCAGCAGGACCGTCTCCCCATTCGCACAACCGATCTGCGTGGTGACGATATCCCCGAGTTTGAAATTGACGGATGCATTCGGATGACCGGCACCCCCTTTCTCCACGATGTATTCATGCAGGCCGCGGGACTTGGAAGAAAAGGAGGAGAGTGTCGTGAAGCGATTGCCCCGGTTGATATTGATGCAGTGTGCAATGGGGCCGATGCCGTGTGTCGGATAAAGGTCGCCGTTCCTGTCGACGGAATGTTGCGTGCGCCAGCGCGCTTCGGAAAATGCCTTCTCCCCGAATTCCACACCCGGACCCCGAACAGCCTTTCCGTCATTGAACTTCACTTCGCGCAGGTCATGCTGGTAGCCACCCTGAAGATGCACCAGCTCTCCGAAGATGTCTTGGCGGACCATATTCAGTACGGCCATCACATCCCTGCGGTAGCAGACATTTTCCATCATCATGACGTGCGCCTGGTGTTTCTCCGCAGCCTTCACGACATCCCAATGGTCATCGAGGGTGATGCCCAGCACCACTTCCACCCCGACATAGCGAACACCCGATTCCAGTGATCCGAGGACCATCGGTTTATGCCATTCCCAGGGGGTTGAAATCACCACTGCATCTGGCTTTTCTTTTGATAGCAGATCTCTCCATGCTTCCGGACCTGCCGAATAGACTGTAGGGATCGTCTGCCCGGACTTTCGGAAGATCTCCCGCGTCCTTTCCATCATCCGCTCATCGATGTCGCAGATGGCGACAATATCCACGTCGTTCCGCTTCAATAATACCCGGAGATGGACCTGACCTCGGAGGCCCGTGCCGATCAGTGCGACCCTCACCTTCGGCTCTGCGGTACCTGCCCAAACGGGGGCCGCACCGATCAGTGCCGCACCTGTGGCGAAGGATATATTCCTGACGAACTGCCTGCGATCGATATTTTTCCCCATAAAGCTTTCAGATGAATGATACAAAATGACCTGGCATGTTGGCTGGCCTGCCCGCGACATATCCTGCGTAAAATAGCGAATTCCTCATAATACAAATCCTGTTTGAAGCCAAAGGCAATTCATATCCTGCACGCATTCCTGTACGTATTTTCATGGTTGTCGGGGCATGATTTTATTCATACTGGCTGCAGCGATTTGATCGGTCAGGTGACACCCGGGATCGGTGAGCGACGGGCCGTTGTTTCGATGAACCCCTTTGGAAATGTTGATCCAGGCCGCTTCCCCGGGGTTTCCTGTGGCACAGCCGGAAGGGGATCTATCTATTTAAGCCGCCGCACGGGGGCGGAGAAATGCCAATTGCAATGCCACCGCCACCAGCACGACCAATCCGAGCATGGCAAAGTCCTTTCCTAGATTGCCCGCATCAGTCGACTTACCGAGATAGTCGGTGATCATTGCGCCGGAAAATATCCCGATCGTATTGAGAAAGCCATAGGCCGTAGCCCTGCTGTCGGGCCGCACGAATTGACAGAGGATGGGCATGTTATTGGTATCGAACATCCCAAAACCGAAACCGAAGAGGAAGGCTGCGGTGAGTACATGGACAAGGGTGACCCCGTATCCCATGAGCAGCATGGCGGGGATCGTCATCAGCAGACCGATGGCGCCGATAAAGATCCGCCCGCGGATATTGCGCTGCACCCATTTGTCAGATAGGATCCCACCGACAAGCACACCCAGCAGGGATGAAACTGAAATGGATATCGTGGCGATGGGACCGGCACTGGCCATGTCTATACCGAGGTTCTGTGAGATAAGGGTGGGGGCCCAGTTTTTTATCGCCCAGCCCGGCAGGCTCGGGACTGCAAAATAGATCACAATGATCCAGAAGGGGAATGAGCGCAGCAGGCTGAACAATCCGGCGAAGACGCCTCCGGGGGTTGGAGTCTCGCGGGGCACAGACTTCACTTGCCGGACATCCCGAAGGAAAAGGACGAGCAGCACCGCATACGCCATGCCTATGAAACCAAACAACATGAAGGTATGCTGCCAGGAATACATCTTTGAAACGGTCGATCCAAAACCTCCCAGTGCCTGTCCAACATAGATGCCTGACATATGAATGCCCACGGCGAGTGATCTTGTCCGGTCGCTGTGCAGATCCGCGATCAGTGCCAGTCCGGCAGGGATGTATAACGCCTCGCTGAAACCCATCAACGCCCGGAGTGTGTAGAGTTGATCAAAGCTGGTGGCATATCCCATGGCAAAGGTGACTGCCGACCAGATGAAGAGACTGGTGATGATGATCCATTTTCGATTGAACCGGTCGGCGATGATGCCGGCGAAAACGCTCATGGCGCCATATATCCAAAGGAATACTGCCATCAGCCTGCCAAAATTAGCGGCCTGCTGCAGTTCGGCAATATCCATCTGCATGGCCGGCCGCATCGTCGCGATCATCTGACGATCCATGTAATTCAGCATGGCTACTCCCCACAACAGGGCGACAACGATCCAGGGGTAATGTTTTGATGACTTCATTGAAGCGATTTGTGGATTTGTGCTTGGATGATATAAGGTGCGATCAGACAGATGAGCCTCGCTCCCGTAAGATAGTGAACATCACGATATGAATGGTCGGTGATCAGCATGTCCCGCGTCACCCAAAGGATCATTCGGGGAGGTCTCCTTGATCGGCATTTTTCTATCTCCTTCCGAATGCAGCCATGTAAGCAGGAGCCTGTTCGTCGCCTCGTATTCGACCGGCGAACAGGCATCACAGATGCGGGCAGGACCGCGGTGCATCCCTGAAAAATCGACATTGAATTTCCCCCGGCATGGAATTCCATATACAATCTCTCCCCGTATCCACTAGGATCTACGCATCCACCAGAACAGAAATCACATTTGCCCGATCTGGCGAGTCATGCGCACCCTGTGGTTCCGCCATTTATGGCCATCTGGTCCATGATGCATCCGTAGGCTTTGCAGCACAGGGTCAAGATATTCAACATGGATGGCAGATGTTTGGGATGCCAAGTAAGTGAAATTATGTATAACATAATAAAATTAAATAAAAAATCTTACCTTTAAGAAATTTCGTTCACCGGGTGTGCCCATTGATTTGATAAAATTTGGGCTTGATTATCAGTATTTTTGATCTGTCGGGTATGCATCATTCAAGCAAGTGAATATGGATCTAAAATCGGTACAGCAGCATTTAAAGGGAGTGGAGACGAGCAGTCTTGTGGACAGGGTGGAGGCCAAGCTGGTGGAGCTCCTGCAGAATCGTCAACTCAAGGTGGGAGATTCCATACCTAAGGAGATCGAATTGGCCGAGGCGATAGGGGTGAGCCGGACCGTCATCCGGGAAGCCCTTCTGCGACTGCGGATGATGGGTTTGATCGAATCCAGGAAGAAGAAAGGGGCCGTGATCACCAGTCCGGACCTTTTCATGAATATGAGTAAGAGCATGAATCCTCATCTGCTTGACGAGAGCACATTGAAGGAGATCTTCGAGATAAGGCTTGTATTGGAAGTGGGCATGGCCGATCTTCTGTTCAACAGGGTTGATGCGGAAGACATAGTGGCGCTGCGTGCGATCGTGGGGGATGAGCCGGCCAATTCAGAGGACAGGCTGTTCAATGTGCAGCATGAGATCGAATTCCACGGCAAGCTCTATGAGATCACCGGCAACGAGACCATGCGGAAGTTCCAGAAACTGCTGCTTCCGGTATTTGAATATGTGCACAACAGCGGGCTGCTGAAAAAAAATGCTGAACGGAAGAAATTCATCTCGCACAAAGGCCTTGTGGACATCCTGGAGAATGGTTCACCGGAGATGTTCCGGAATGCGATGCGGAACCATCTTGACAGCCACTTTGCACGCTTGTTCGATTGATGACACCGGTCTGTGCCGATCGCGCAGACCGATACCCTAAGCCCCATAGTCCTGCATCACAATGGCAGGATCATGTATGCATACCGGTGATCTTCATATGGTATCCTGTACGGTACCATGGGCAATGCTCCCCAGCTGTTGATCGAACCCAATCCCATCTGCTTCAGGTCCACATGCAAGTGTGTATACCCATCGGGCCCCAGCTCACCGCTATGCTTCTGTTGTTTTCTGGGTCCTGAAAAAAGTTGATCCGGGTTGAATGGCAATGCATTCACATTCAGCAGGTCCCCCATGAATTGTATGCGGATGCCGGATCCGTCAGCCCTTGTGACCGATGCCCACCGGACATCCGTCTTGTTACCGCTCTCTTGCGGACGCACATAAGGGTAATACTGGTCGCGCACCATGCCACTGTACCGGCCTACGAAATATCCGGCCAGCCGGCCAGTAGGGTGAAGGTCTTGCGATAGGCTGCTGCGGGCTGATCGAGTCCGTCAGGGATATCCGGTGGTGCCGGGTTCTTAGGATTGAACTCATCAGGCTGGTTGGTATAGATGGGGATTCCGTACCCTTTGAACTCCCAATTGGC
>JBIKIB010000256.1:0-5583 GCA_044361845.1 Chitinophagaceae bacterium
ATGGCCGCTCCAGCAACTACATATCCCTGAATATCCGGATCCCCAAGGTCAGGGGATCGCTGATCAGTACGAGTTACTACCAACCCCTCTACCGTGATCTTTCCGATCACAGGATCATGAATGACACAAGGCTAAGCTTCCGCATCGCGGAAAAAATTCAGGTTTACACGAACTTCAGCAGTTTCTTTGATTCAAAGCCGCCGCCGGGCATTCGAAAATCAACCCTGAACCTCGAACAGGGATTTGGATTTTCATTCTGACACCGCAGTATGCAGGTGAAAAAATCCGATCCGATGCGTACATGCCGGCAACCATGATGCGGAATTGATATAAGGCTGATGTCATGGAGAAACAATGTGTATTGGCCGCTCGATCATCATCTTGCCAACAGGGCGATGCCTGTGGGATCCTTGTATTTCTCCACCTGTTCTTTCAAGCGCTGCTGCATCATGTCGAAGATCTTCGAGTATTCTTTCAAGCCGGTCAAACTGCGCATTTCAGACGGGTCTTTTTCCAGATCGTACAACTCCCAGTCATCCAGCTCATAAAAATAGATGAGCTTGTAGCGGTCTGTCCGAACGCCGATATGTTTCGCCACCGCATGTTCCTTGTTCTCGTAGAAATGATAATAGAGGGCATCATGGAGATTGCCGGTTTGTGTACCCTTCAGCACCGGCACCATACTTTTGCCCTGCATGTCAGCAGGTATGGGCAATCCTGCCATGTCAAGGATCGTTTCGGCAAGATCGAGGTTCTGTACCAAGGAGGAGGTCGACATTTTCTTTTCCGTCACACCAGGCCAGCGGACGATGAGCGGTGTGCGGAAAGACTCCTCATACATGAATCGCTTATCGAACCAGCCATGCTCCCCAAGATAAAATCCCTGGTCGGATGTGTATATGACGATGGTATTTTGGTCCAGTCCTTTCTCCTGGAGATACGCCATGATGCGCCCCACATTATCGTCGACACTCTGCACGCAACGGAGATAGTCGCGCATATAGGTGTTGTACTTCCAGATGGCGAGTTCCCTGCCCGTCAACGCTGCATTGCGGAAGTTCTCCGCAGCCGGGCCATATGCTTTCTGCCACTCGGTTTTTTCCTCCGGCCGCATCCGGTTGTAGATCTGCTGCCAGGCGGCAGACAGACCGGTCCGTTCCTCCAGAGGGATCTCGAAGGCGAGCTTCAGGTCGTAATACGGATGCAAGTCGCCCGCAATAGACATCGCCTGCTTCTTCGCTGCGGTTGTGCGTGACCGGTAGTCATCGAAATAATTGGCCGGTACGGGGAAATCCGTACTGTCGAAGAGGTGGTAGTATTTAGGCTCGGGCATCCAGTTGCGGTGCGGAGCCTTCTGGTTGCAGACCAAAAAGAAAGGCTTATCCTTCTCCCGCTTGTCGAGCCACTGCATGGCCAGATCCGCTGTGATGTTGGTGACATATCCCTTCATCGCCACGGGCACTCCATTCTCAATGAACCTCGGATTGTAATAGTCCCCCTGACCGGGCAGGATGTTCCAATAGTCGAATCCCTGTGGGTCTGAGCCCAGATGCCACTTGCCGACGATCGCCGTTCGGTATCCGCCGGATCTCAGCAATTTCACCACCGTCTGCTGGTCTCCGTCGAAAGTACTCCCATTGTCCTTGAAACCGTTCACATGGCTGTGCTTCCCGGTCAGGAAGACGGCACGGCTGGGACCACAGATGGAGTTGGTCACAAAAGCTCTTTTGAAAAGCATACCCTTCTCCGCCAGCCTATCGATATGCGGTGTGCTGTTGAGTCCATGACCGTAAGCACTGATGGCCTGGTAAGCATGGTCATCGCTCATCATGACGATGATATTCGGACGGGAAGATGCCTTTTGTGCGGATGCAGCACCGTGGACCCAAATAAAAAAGATAACGGCAAGGGATATTCGAAACAGTATTGACATGAACGGGATCGTTTGGACTAAATTACGAATTACCGGACAACTGAAAACGCAGCATCCGTCATCTGAGCGCTATCGCCGGTGCGCGCTTTTGTCAGCAAGAGAGGCCCGGGGCGGACCAAACAGATCCAGACCCTCCGGTGCGGATCGATCTAGGTGATGATCCGGAGGATGGAATACCCTGCAGTCCATACCGCATTTCATAGGATGGGACGCCAGGGCGATCCCGGTCATGATGAAGCCCCCGCCGCTCCTACTAACCGGTATGGTCACACGAAGCAACGGGGGCTTTGAATATATGCGCTGTATCAGAACTCCCGCATCCGTACTTCCCTCGGCATGCCCGACCCCTGCTGCTGTCCGGTGAATTTGCTGAGGCGGTACGTGAACGTCGCCATGAAATACTGTGTCAGGCGGTTCGTACGCGTATCGGTGATGCTGTTGCCGGTGACGGTGCGGCTGATATTGGTACCTTGCTTGAAAACATCATAGGCGGAGAATCGAATGAAGCCGTTCTTTTTCTTGAAGACGGTCTTCTCCATGGATGCATTGAGGATCGCGAGGTTCTGGTTCACACCTGCGGCGAGTCCCTGGTTGATGGTATACTCGAAATCATAACGGAATATCCAGCCACCCTTGAGGTCTACGCGGCTGTTGGATTGCAGCGTCCAGGAACTGAAGTCTATATCCTGCTGACCGGGCAGCGAGTACCGTGCGGAATTAATGGAATACCGCACACCGGCATCCCACTCGAACCATTCCTTATGGTTGAATTCGAACCTTGCCCCCTGGGATACGAGCATATTGTTTCCGATATTGTTGGCACTGTCGATCAGGTTTATATTATGGTTGAAATTCACGGTACCATTCAGGGACACGACATACCTGCGGTTCTGGAATGGTTTGCTGTAGTTATAGAAACCCGTCGCGTTGTAATATCCATCGACATTCTCCGGTATCGTCAGCTGTGCCCCTGAATTACCCAGGCGGATGCTGTTGTTCACGATCTTGTCCTGTATCATGTTCACATTCGTACCGACAAAAAATACCCTTCCGCTCGTGAAGTTGAAATTGTTGAAGAACAGGCTGAAATTATGGCTCTGCTCGGGACGGAGTCTTGGGTTACCCATGCGCTGATATTGCGGGTTGGATATATCCAGTACCGGCTGGAGCTGCGTGAAGCTCGGCTGGCGTGCACTGCCCTGATAGTTGAAGTTGAGGGTCTTGGTCCGGGTGAAATTATAGGCCAACCTTGCCACCGGGAAGATATTCGTACGCTTCTGAGGGGTATAGCTGCTGTCTTTGCTGATGGAGTAACCATTCAGATTCACCGGCTGTATATTCACCCCCAGGCTGTAATTATACTTCTTCTTTATGGTACGGATATTGGCACCCATCCGCTGGTTGATGAAAGTGTTCTCAAATGCGTTACTGAGGTTTGGCGAGAGTTCCAGATCGCCATTCGGCATATAGGAGAATGTCTTACGATCGTTGCGTGCGAAGGAATAGTTGTAACTGTAGATGATATCCAGAAATCTGTCCTTCAGGATCGGCTCTGAATAGTTAATCCTCGCACCGTAGTTCCGGTTCGAGTTATCCTGGGTAATCAATTGGCGCAGGGTTGTCTCCAATACAATTGGCAGGTTTAAATTCCTTGTGAAGTTCAATTTCTCATCTTCACTCTCATTACTATTCGTACCGAGGTTGATATTGGCAGCCAGATTCCTTCCCCGCTTCCTGAATTTCAGGTTATAGATGGCGTTAAGGCTTAGGTTTGGGGTACGGCTGATAAGGGAATCCTCATTCCGTCCCTGGCTGGTCGTCACAGACTTGTTATTCACGAAATCAAATATGCTCAGCTGCTGATTATCAGCATTTCCATAGCTGAAACTCGGACTGACCTTGATGTAGTTGAAAGAATCGATGTTGTATTCTAAGTTAAAGAAAGCCCGGTGGTTCTGGCCTTTGTTCAAAAAAGTAGATGTTTGATTATTCGTAAAACTCGAACCGGAGAAGAAGTTTTGCTGGGATACATCCCTGAGACCATCCGTGAGCCTGTTGGTGAAGCTGTAACTTCCATACATGGAGCCTTTGCCATTGCTGAAATCCTCCCGGTAGTTCGTTCCCAGGGAATGTGTCTGGGTGATGCCATCCGAGTTGCCACCGCCACCTCCGCCGCCGCCGCGTGATCCACCGCCGCCACCTGACTCACCCACGACAGACATGATGGCACGCCCCACGCCACCGGAGTTGAGGTCTGTCCCACCACCACCGCCGCCACTGTTGAACACACTGGCATTGGCGTTATTTGAATTCCCGGTGAAGGAGATCTGTCGGTTGTTGTTGAAGATATTGGCACTGATGCTTCCGGTGTATCGGTCGTTGGTACCGTAGCCGGCGGTACCGCGTGCGAAGACCCCTTTGTTCTTATCCTTCTTCAATTGCAGGTTGAGTACTTTTTCCGGCTCGCCGTCTTTGATGCCGGAAATATTCGCCATGTCACCATAGTCATCGATGATCTGTACTTTATCGATCATGTCTGCTGATAGTTCCCGGGTTGCCGCCTTGGGGTCGCCACCGAAGAAATCCTTTCCATTCACCTTCACCCTTGTGACTGCCTTGCCCTGTGCGGTGATATTGCCATTTTTATCGACTTCGATGCCGGGGAGTTTTTTGAGGACATCCTCTACCATCGCATTGGGCTTCACCATGCTTGAATCGATCTTGTATTCCACCGTGTCTTCCTTGATGGTGATCGGAGGGGTGGTGATGACGATTTCCTGCATGGAGGTGAACGCCGGGAGCATGACGATGTCATCCAGGCGGATATCCTCCTTGTCGGCATCCAGGCTGAAGGCCTTTTCCTGCGCGGTGAAACCGATATTGGAAGCGATGATGCTGAATCTGGCGGTGGGGACTTTCTTGAACAGGAAGGAACCGGTATTGTTGGTCACCGTCCTGAGCGTGTCTTTGCCCCCCGGGGTGTAGAGTTTAACCGTGGCCCGCGCCAGTGGGGAGAGGCTGCTATCGACAAGCCGGCCGGTGATCTGGCGGGAGACCTGGGCCTCTGCGCTTGTAAGGGCAAAAATCAAAAGGAATATCTGGATAACATACTTCATACCGGGTAATTGAAGGTTATGAGATGTCTATTGCGGTTACTTTCCTTTGGGTTGCGAAAAAAATAGGGATGAGTGGTCGATAGGGGACTTGCACGGGTGATCACATAAAAAAAGGCGGACAATTGCCCGCCTTTGCTGAATGATATCTGAGATCACGGGGTGGCTTGACCAGTATAAGACACTACATACCAAGTGGTCGATCCATCACTGATAAGGGTTACTGCTTTAAAGCCGGTTATGGGGCTGCCACCGGGCCATATAATCGTACCGGATACGGATAAAGTTAGATTCGGTGTTGGGTGGGAAGAAATGACATGGATTGTTTTGCCGGCGGGCACCGTGGACGCAGCGGGGAGCGTAAACGTTGCTGTTTGTGTAGTCTGAACAATGACCAGACTGCTCATGATATCGGTTGCAGTAATGGTGTAGCTAGCACTCTTCGATAAAAAATTTGTCCGGTCATCCTTTAACATCACCCAGTTTGGGGCAATCGTAGTCCCGGCATTGTAATAAAACCCGGATTGCCCATCTGTC
>JBIKIB010000257.1:0-5576 GCA_044361845.1 Chitinophagaceae bacterium
TGAGTCAGTAGATGTGCCTGTAAGATCGCTTTGATAGCATCTCTTTCACTGAACCATTTTGATTTGTCGGACATTTCCGTCAACGGGGGACATTGCAGCAGGTGTCCGAGTCGGACAATATCGCCCATCGCGAGCGACAAATGCCCGTCCATCGTTCGATATACGCCGTAAGGAGCTGCAATGTACGCGTGTGCCCCATTGTTCTCGCTGCGGGGTTGTAATTGGCGCCCATCGTTGAAGAAACAGGTGAGCACCTCGAATTGAAAATCAATCATGGTCTCCATCATGCTCAATTGGACCAGTGCCCCCTTTCCGGTCATGCTTCTTTGAAACAATGCGGCCAGGATGCCTTGTGTCAACTGCGTGCCGGAGAGTATATCGGCAACGGCAACGCCCATTGGCGTGGGGGGATCGTTTTTATTTCCGGTCAGGTATGTGACACCTGTCACTGCCTGCAGGAGGAGATCCTGACCGGGCCTGTCCTTCCAAGGGCCATCCTGCCC
Organism: Chitinophagaceae bacterium; assembly: GCA_044361845.1. Lineage (GTDB taxonomy): Bacteria > Bacteroidota > Bacteroidia > Chitinophagales > Chitinophagaceae > Pollutibacter. The sequence goes on from JBIKIB010000257.1 coordinate 504, forward strand.
GTAACCGGATAATTCAGCGTACACGATGCCGGGATTGAGGGCGGAGACATGTTCATAAGTCAAGCCCAGCCTGGTCATTACGCCGGGTCGGAAATTATGCATCATGACATCGGCCCGCGCCAACAGGACCTTGAATCGTTCAAGGTCTTCATCGTTTTTAAGGTCGTAAACCGCGCTTTTTTTATTTCTATTGATGGCATGGAATATGGTCGACTCGCCTTCAATGCTGCAATCGGATACATATAGTTCCCTGCAGATGTCCCCTGTGACCGGTTTTTCGATCTTGATCACTTCCGCCCCCAGATCTGCAAGGCGCAAAGATGCCGAAGGACCGGACAAGAATTGACTGAGGTCGATCACCAGGATATTTTCCAATGGAAGGGTCATTCCGATGTCAATTTGAATTCATGTTTGATAGAAGCATTGTGTTCACCGATGCCAGGCGCAGGTTTGCCGGATGTCAATATGCGCCCATTCCATCGGATGGGACAACGTGTGGTCTTGATCCGGTCACCCGAACTGGTCACGATATCCTGCTCCATTTCCAATTGCCGGTATCCTTCTTCTTCAGTCATTTGATGCCAGTCGAGCACGGGCATGCACCAGATATCATTGGGCAGTAATTTTCCAAGCCAGAAGGCAGTACTTTGTTGGCTTAGATATTTTGCAAGGATTTCCTTTATGATGTCCCGTTTTTGAAAAATTTCATCATTCGAAAAAAGAAGCAAGTCCTCACATGCTATGATTTCAGCGAGTTCGTGCAAGGGTGTCATGGCGATGGCAAGATGGCCGTCAGCCGTAGCGTAAATGCCATAAGGGGCGCTGAGCAGCGGATGTGCATTGGCCAGTGCCGAGCGCACCGGCAAATGACCGGAAGCGTAATAAGTGGTCAACAATTCGAATTGAAGATCGAGGACCGATTCCATCAGGCTGACCTCTACCAGGCTGCCCCGCCCGGTCTTGTGACGCTTTATCAGGGCAGCGAGGATACCCTGTACCAAGTGCGACCCAGACAGGATATCAGCGATCGCCAATCCGAACGGGGTCGGGCCTGCCGCCTGGTCACCGCTGGTGAACAGTAAACCCGACAGCGACTGGATCAACAGATCCTGGCCGGGCTTGTTTTTCCAGGGACCTTCTTTTCCGTAACCACTGATCGCCGCGTAGATGATCCTGGGATTGATGGCAGCGACATCCTCGTATCCCAATCCCAGTTTTTCCATGACCCCAGGTCGGAAATTATGTGTGATCACATCGGCCCGGCCTATCAGTTTGAATAAAGTTGAAAGGTCCTGCTCACTTTTCAGATCCGCCGAGAAGCTTTCCTTGTTGCGGTTGATGGTGTGGAACAACAGCGAACTGTCATCAACCCAGGTATTTTTTATGGCTAATTTCCTGCATGCATCTCCCTTCTCCGGGTGTTCGATTTTTATGACCCTGGCGCCCAGATCGGCCAGTCTGAGTCCTGCAGCCGGACCTGACAAATATTGACTGAACTCCAGCACGAGCAGCCCCTGCAATGGAAGGTCCAATTTATTTTCCATGTGCGACACTCTCCATATAGATCCTATCGATACTATTCAACACATCTTGCTCATGGCCTCCATGTTTCAAATAATCCCGGATGGGATCGCCTGCATTGTCCTGAAAATGCAGGTAGCCGTCATATCTTGGCCGTATGTATGCATCGTCCAGACTGTTCAGGGTATTTTTAAAATAATCATGGGTCAACAGATTATTTCTTTCGCTTGTCCATGCGCTTCTGTACCCGGGTTGTCCGCCGTTTTCGGTATATAAGGTTGTTTGTATGACGGGCGAGACTACCCATTCAGCGAAAGCCAGTGCTTCAGAGGGATTTTCGGAAAAAGCCGATACCGATAGTCCAGTCCCGCCTAGCGTTGTCTGAAGTCGTTTTTGATCCGGCATCATGATGGTATTCGAATAGGATAAAATATTTCTTGCATAGCCATCCCGTGCATAATTTGAATACCCGTATGAAAAGGGACAATACCAGAAATCATCCGTAGCGGACATCCTTTCGGCCACTGCGATGGGATTATGATCGAAAATGCACCGATCACAGAGATCCCATAATGATCTCATTTGTTTCAACGCTGCCGTTCCGATCGCATGCGGAATAACCTGCTGATGTAGCGGATCCCTGAATGGCTCACTGCCATTCGCAATGCAAAAAGAATAAAAAGCCATTAAAGTATCGATCGCAATGCCCGGTAAAATGACCTTCCCTTTTTGGGCAAGGGATATCAATCCGCTCCAGGTGGTGGGGATCTCCTCCTGGTATTTCTCGAACAGGTCTCTTCGAAAACTTGCTACGGGCGTTGCGGCATCGATCGCAAGGGCCCATTGCATGCCATCATATTCGTAACTTTTATGCGACCCCCCCACTGACTGTCGTGCCTGATCCAGCAAATAAGATCCCGATATGTACTCATTTAAGGGCAGGACACATTTCGTGCGACTGGCACATCCAACCCATGGATGATCGATGATCAAGAGGTCGTACTGAAGAGAAAGTTTTTCGATCGAAAAATCCGCAAACTGCTGCAGTGACCTTTTCTCCCAGATGATCTCGACCGATGGATGGAGTTCTTGATAGCGTTGGGCTGCCGCCAGCAATGGTGTGATACCACGAGAGTGCCCCCAGGTGATGCCTCTTAGAATTATTTTTTTCATATGGACAGGCTCGTTCGATTGCTATGCGTAAAATGTATGGAATACAGGAAGTCGCCATGAGCAAAACTTTCCGAAACTTTTAAGCTGAATAGAAACCAAGCCTTGGGTCAAGACCGACAAAACAAAACAATGGTACTACTCAGGAAAAGTAAAAATAACGACAAAGCATAACCGCGCCAAATTACAGATTGCAAGACCGACTGGGGGGGAATACTGGGCCATTATCGATAAACCTGAAGTAGATGTGTTAATCAAATTTATTACCATTCCACGCCTATATGCATTCACTCAAATAACCATTCATGATTCGACCCATTGCGTCAATCATACCCCTCGTGTCATGTATGACATTTAAAAAAACAAGGAAACCAGACAGGCCGCTGCGATGCATGAGTCATACATGAATTCAAATAACCTCATGATCTATAAAACGGGAAATGGACACAGGAACTGACCTGCATCTTTTTATATTTATCTGACAGGATCCAGTCAAATGACATTGAAGAGTTTGAAGGAACATTAAGTTCCTCTTCTGCCCGCAGCCTGAGGCGATGTCCCGGCGAAAGACATCCACCCGCTCCATGGGCATCGATACAATCAGGTTTATGCGTCAATCCTGATAAAGGTCACGAACCTGCATTGGGAAGACAGGCTCATTTCCGTTCGTCATGGTCATCACGGCTTCTCAACGATCACAAATCGACCCGACGCGGCAGGAGGATGAACGTGTACATCCATTTGACAGGATCCTGCGGTCCCCTTGCCCTGAAGGAGGCGACAGGCAGTTTGATCAACACGGTGTTCCACCCTTTCTTCAGCAACACCTTTGTGGGTGGACGGTATGCATAACCTTCATCGACGAGCGGGATCTCGGGATGCCCCTTTTGCCCGGCTCTTGTCAAAAGGGGTGGCTGGATCGGTTGTGCATTCACCCAGACTGTGCTTCCCTTGTAATCCCAAGCCCCGGGAGGCGGTGTGGACGATGCATAAGAGCGGGAGAGGTCTTCAAATCCTATCCATGCATCCCGTTGTTCGTCCAGATCACTCCAGATGCGTGTGGAGGCGTATATCGTGGTATGCTCCCGCGGATCGCCCAACGCGCCTTTCACCAGCGGTGTCCACCAATGCCTGAGGACGACCGTTCCTCCCCCTACCTGTCTTGTGGGCTTGGGTGCCTTACCCTTCCAGAGCAGGGATTCCAGGTCAAAAGACCTCGAGACATCACCTCCGTTGTCGAATGGACCATAAAGATCCCATGTCAGATCCGACTGTCTCTCATAAGGGAAGGGCTGGTGTCGGAAATACAGCAGTTTTTGCTCCAGGAGCCTCGATTCGAAGGCTGCGAAAGCCCCGACATCACCATCGGAGAGATTCGCGATCCAACCGTTGCGGCCGCCACCGCGCCAGCTCCGCTCGGCGAAGGCTAGCATGCCGGGATAGACAGGGTTCATGGCGAGAATATCCTCGGCGCGACTGACCGTACGATCATGCCACATGCAGAGGGTAGCGCCGATGGCGAGCGAGTCGCCCATCTGACGGCCTGCGATCATCCTGTTGAAAATGGTGGAGACTGATTCGAGCGGATCCATGTGGTTCAGGTAGAGATGCCTGGAATCTATGAATCGTGCACCCGAGGGCAGAAATGACTTTGTTGCATCCTCCCGCCAAACCTGCCGGATCGTGGTGGGACCCAGGTTTCCACCCGGATGCCAGCCGATCACCTCTTTACCGAGACTGTCAAGAAGACCCGTCATGGCAGGGAGAAAACGGGGGTTGGTGATCCGTACCTCGTCGGAACCGATGTGTATATAAGGCAGGTCGAAGCTTCGGAAGAACTCCCGGAGGATATCCTTGACAATGGCCATACCGGTATCACTCTGCATATCGGTTTTCATGGCACTGCGGAAGGCGGCGCTGTGGCCGGGCATGTCGATCTCGGGAAGGAAAAGGATATGCCTGTCACGGCAGTATTCGATGAGTGACCGGATCTCATCCTCTGTGTAGTATTGTCCCTTGTTGCGGAGCATATGTTCCGGTGCCGTCAGCTGCGGATAGCGTGAGATGGCGATCCGCCAGGCGATATCCTCCGTTGCATGGAAATGGAAGACGTTGAGCTTATAGGCTGCCATGACGTCGATCTGTTTCCTGAGGAGGTCCATCGGCATATAGTTCCGCCCAACATCGATCATATATCCCCTCCAGGCAAAAGCCGGCCGGTCGATGATCTCGCAGGCATCCACCATCAGCCCGTCGCGCATCAGGTGGCGTAGGGTCTGAATGCCGTAGAAGATGCCTTTGGAGGTCTGTGCACGGATGATCACACGCTGCCTGTCCACAGAGAGCGCATAGCTTTCGGGGGAATGACCCTTTCCTTCAGGC
>JBIKIB010000258.1:0-5575 GCA_044361845.1 Chitinophagaceae bacterium
GCCCTGAGGGGATTTCGCAAGCAGGAAGGTACCAACGGTATCGATATATATACAGTGAAGGCATGGGACTATGCCGCTCTTTGTGAAGTTTTCGAAGCAGGCATCCAAAAGGTCAGGACAACCCACGTGCCAGCGATATTCCACGTGGAGGATGTCACACAGCCTCAAGGCCACTCCACTTCGGGTAGTCATGAACGTTATAAGACACCGGAACGCCTTGCGTGGGAGCGTGACTGGGATTGTCTTCGGAAAATGCGCAAATGGATCATCGATAATAGCCTCTGGACCGATGATGAGATATCAGATGTGGAGACAGGTGCCAAACGGCACGTGTTGGACAGCCGGCAGATAGCGTTCAATCTCTTACAGGAACCGGTGCAGCAACAGGTCGAAAAAGCCGTTTCCCTGATCAGAGGATTACCGTCCGATCTGATCGAGCAGTTCCCATCCATCAGCAAAATGGCGGATGAACTGCAAGCCCATCGTGAACTGCTCCGCAGGGATGTGATCCATGCCCTTGGCCTCACGGCCAGCCTCCTGGACGGATCCCCGTACATCTCCGGCATAACGACATACCTGAAAGAACTGAAACAGGAAAGTAAGCTCCTCTACAACTCAAGACTCTATAATGAAGGACCTAAAAGCCCCTTGCTCGTGGCGTCAGTGGAAGCAGTATTCGTGGATGACGCACCTATGGTGAATGGTTATGAAGTGTTGAACCGGTATTTCGACGCACTCTTCACGGAGAACCCACTGGTATTCGCTTTCGGCGAGGATCTGGGCCAGATAGGGGATGTGAACCAGGGCTTCGCCGGACTGCAGGCAAAACACGGGAAATCCAGGATATTCGATACCGGCATTCGGGAGATGACCATCATGGGACAGGGTATCGGTATGGCCATGCGAGGCCTTCGACCCATCGCGGAGATACAATACCTCGACTACCTGCTCTACGGCCTGCAGCCGCTCAGCGACGACCTGGCCACGATGCATTACCGGACATGCGGCACCCAGTCAGCACCACTGATCGTACGTACCCGAGGCCACAGGCTCGAAGGCATCTGGCATAGCGGTTCCCCAATGGGCATGATCATCAACTCGCTTCGCGGAATTCATGTCTGCGTGCCACGGAATATGGTCCAGGCAGTGGGTATGTATAACACACTCCTTGCGGGTAACGATCCCGGCCTTATCATCGAATGCCTCAATGGATACCGCCTCAAAGAAAAACTCCCGTCCAACCTGCTGGATTTTCGCGTGCCACTTGGCGTGGTGGATATCGTCCGTGAAGGAACCGATATCACCATCGTTTCTTACGGCTCTGTTATCCGCATCATCGATGACGCTGCCAAAACCCTCGAAACAATGCATGTGAGTGTCGAGATCATTGATGTTCAGACGCTGCTGCCTTTCGATCGCGAACACCGGATCCTGGAGTCCCTTAAAAAAACCAATAGGATTCTTTTTGTCGATGAAGACGTCCCGGGTGGAGCATGCGCCTATATGTTCAATAAAGTCATGGAAGGACAGGGTGGATACCGCTGGCTGGACGTCGCGCCAAGAACACTCACCGGCAAGGAACACCGCCCGGGATATGGTAGTGATGGGGATTATTTCAGCAAACCTAACGCCCTTGATGTCGTGGAGACGGTGATGCAGATGATGAAGGAATGATCCTGTTGCCAAATAGATACCAAAACGCGGGAAAACTCAATCCATGAATTTCATGCTCAGTTCTGGACGAGGGACAAGACACTCGGTCTTCCCGAACCAGCGATACCGGTTTTTTGAGATCCATCCATATACCTTATCCCGAATGAATCCAGGAACCAGGATGAGCATGTAAAATATTCTCCAGGGCCATCCCATGATGCGGCAGACTTGCAACGCACCGCTCGACTTGCTGTAGATCCTCTCACCATCCAACAGTATGAAGGAATTGAAATCCTCCGCGGGTAGGTTATACTTTTTCAACACCGACTGCCCGAACCGCCCCTGCAGACTGGCGAACCTGAACGCATCGGTCTTATCACGCTTGATGATGAACTGAACAACACCATTGCAGAGGTTGCATGCTCCATCGAATAGGATAACGGGATGATAGGTACTAGTCGCAGACATTCATTCATTGATTTTATAAGGGTTCATTTCCACAGCAGTGCAACCCCGTGGATGGGACAGAAAAACGACGCACCCAGCCGGACGCGTCGTTATATGATTTTTCAGGAACGGGGTTCCATACCTGCATTGACAGATCGACTGTTCCGCTGGATGACACTACTTGAGGTTATGGGAAACCTTCTGCACATCCTCATCCTGCTCTAACCGATCGACAAGTTTCAGGACTTCCTGTGCGCCCTCTTCGTCAAGTTCCACGAGCGTCTGTGGTATCCATTCCGTCTCGGCACTGATGGGCACGATATTCTTTTCCTCAAGTGCTTTCTGCAGATTCCCGAAATCATTGAAACTGCATCGCAGTACCAATACATCCTCATCATGCTCGCCAGAGCCCTCCCCGAGCTCCTCCAGCCCGTGATCGATCAGCTCAAGTTCCAGCTCTTCCGCACTCAGACCTTCGGGCTTCAGTTTGAATACACCCATCTTACGGAACTGGAAACTGACGCTTCCGCTGTTACCAAGCGTTCCGTTCCCTTTATTGAAATGCGACTTCAGGTTCGCCACCGTCCTCACGTGATTGTCCGTAGCGGTTTCCACCAGGATGGCAACTCCGTTAGGTCCGTATCCTTCATAGAGGATCTCCTCGTAATTCTCCATATCCTTGCCCATCGCACGCTTGATGGCGGCTTCCACGCGGTCCTTTGGCATGTTGACGCTCTTGGCGTTCTGCATGCAGCGACGTAGCCCCGGATTGGTGTCAGGATCCGGCCCGCCGACCTTCACGGCTATAGCGATCTCTTTTCCGATGCGGGAGAACTGTTTGGCCATGCGATCCCAGCGTGCGAACATGGTTGACTTACGTACTTCGAAAATGCGACCCATAATATTTGGTATGAGGGGTTTTGAAAAAAACTATATCAGGCGGCAAAGGTAATTATTGAAGAGAATAAAAAAATCCCGCCTGCGGGGCGGGATCTTAAAGCCTTGATCTAGCGCTATTGGAAGTCTGATGCCTTAGGTAAAATCTCTCCCGGAGCGTGAAGTTTACTCCGTTTCCTGCTGTACCCGAAATACACCAGCAGGCCAAGGATCATCCATATCATGGCGAATTGAAGGGTTCTGATATCAATAGCCACGATCATACCCAGGCAAATCACTGCACCGAGTATGGGTACCAGCGGCACGAGTGGAGTCCTGAAAGGACGGTGCATTTCCGGACTGCGTTTGCGAAGGATCATTACCCCGAGGCTGACCAATACGAATGCGAAAAGGGTGCCGAAGCTTGTCAGGTCACCCGCGACATGACCGGGTACCAATGCGGCAAAAAGCCCTACGAAAACGAATAGTATCCAGTTGGCCTTGTACGGTGTCTTGAACTTCGGGTGCAGTTCTCCGAAAGCTTTCGGGATCAGTCCGTCGTTGCTCATGGTGTAGAAAATCCGGCTCTGCCCCATTAGCATGACCAGGATCACCGAGGAGAATCCCGCAAGGATCGCCACCGTGACTGCGGTCGCCAGCCATCCATAGCCGGTCATGTACGTGGAAATAGCATAGGCCACTGAAGCCTCGCGTCCTTTCTCCGGATCCACGAATTCTGACCAGTTGGCGATGCCTGTGAGCACATGGCCGAATAAGATGTACAGGATCGTGCACACGACAAGCGACCCCAAAATGCCAATGGGCATATCTCTTTTTGGATTCTTGGCTTCCTGTGCGGCGGTACTAACGGCATCGAATCCGATGAATGCAAAGAATACGATCGCAGCACCTCCCAGAACACCACCAATCCCATGTTTGAAGAATCCATCGTAATTGGCAAGTTCCTTGCCGGCGGCATCAATGACAGGTTTCGTGCCTTCCGGAATCATATAGGGCGTGTGGTTGGCCGGGTCGATGAACTGCCAGCCCAGGGCGATGAACAGAAGGACGATCGCTACCTTTATGAAAACGATGATCGCATTCACAAAAGCGGACTCCTGGGTGCCTTTGATCAGCAACAGGGTCAATGCCAGCAGGATGATCAGCGCAGGTGCATTGAGGATACCCTTATAATGCACACCTGCAGTATCCGTGTAACTCTCAAAGGGAGAATGGCACCATTCATAGGGGATCGCCCCCCCCAGCAACTTGTTGAGGTACTCGCTCCATGCAATGGATACCGTGGCGGCACCCAGCGCATATTCCATGATCAGGGCCCATCCGATCACCCATGCGATCATCTCGCCCATGGTCACATAGCTATACGCATAGGCACTTCCTGCAATGGGGATCATCGCGGCGAATTCCGCATAACAAAGCCCCGCAAACGCACAACCGATGGCGGCTATGATGAAAGACATCGTCACGGCGGGACCGGCATTCTGACCCGCAGCAGCGGCAGTTCGTACAAAAAGCCCCGCCCCGATGATGGCACCGATGCCAAGGGCGATCAAGTTGCCCGCCCCAAGTGTTCTTTTTAATCCTTTTTCGTTGTCATTGGCCTGTGAAAGAAGCTGGCCAAGATCCTTTTTTCTGAATAAGCTCATACGCAGTCAGTGTTCAGTGAAATGAATATTTACAGCCTCGGAAAGATAAAGATTAATTGTATCCGAGAAAGTAAATTATTTTACCTTGATCGATCGATGCGTGCCCAATTTGCCCGGACCGCTGATGCATTCCCCATTAAATACTATATTGCGTGACCAACAGTCTTTTATGAGAAATAACGGGAATCGCCTGACCATATATATATTTTTGTCCATGGTCGTGGGCATCATCATCGGCTACCTTGTGCATACCAACGCGTCTCCGGAATTCATCGCGAAGTCCTCTGTAAAACTGAAGGTCCTCTCCAATATCTTCCTCCGCCTTGTCCAGATGATCATCGCGCCGCTGGTATTCTCCACCCTGGTGGTGGGCATCGCCAAACTCGGCGATCTGAAGGCTGTCGGCAGGGTGGGAGGGAAGGCCATGCTCTGGTTCGTCACAGCATCCCTGTTGTCATTGCTCCTGGGCCTTTTTTGGGTGAACCTGATGCAGCCGGGTGTCGGATTTGAAAAAAGCATGGTCGACACGGCCGGGGCACAGGACGTCATCAGCAAGACAACCACTTTCAATATCGTGGATTTCGTGAACCATCTGTTCCCCAGAAGTATTTTCGAAGCCATGGCCACCAACGAGATCCTGCAGATCGTCATCTTCTCCATATTCTTCGGCGTGGCCGCCGCCGCCATCGGAGAACCTGCACAGCCACTCATAAAAGCCATGGACACCTTTTCACACATTATCCTCAAAATGGTGGGATACGTGATGAACTTCGCACCAATAGGGGTCTTCGGCGCGATCACCGCCGTCGTGGCCACAAGAGGCGTGGAGAGCATCGCAGTCCTCTACATGAAATACTTCGGAGCCTTCCTGCTGGGCATTTTATCCCTCTGGATACTGCTGTTACTCGTCGGATACATGATACTGGGCAATC
>JBIKIB010000260.1:0-5551 GCA_044361845.1 Chitinophagaceae bacterium
GGAAACAACCATGCCGTCTGTTCTCCGGATGGGATCCCCGGCCGATTCTTTTGCGTCGGGCACAAAATATAAAAGGGATTTATTTCTGTCGATTGAAACTAACCCGCTATTTTGGGGTGATGTGATCTCGGATGTTTTAGCCTTGTCAGCATCGGGTGGAGCCTCATTTTTTCGCAAAGGGATTCTTTGATCCCTTCCGACAAGAAGCGTTTCAGGTTCCGGGCTTTCACCAACTGTTTTTTCTGAATGTGATGTGTAGATTTCTGCCGGCTTCGAGGCGGCCTTGTTATTTTCTATTTCCAGTGATTTTTTGTTCTCATCTTCGGAGCGGTCATCCTGCCATACCGGCTGTTCCGATTCTTGTGTGGTCAATACCATTGTTTCGTTCTTATCCATGACATCGCTTATCATCCGGATATCATGTTTAGAAGGGATTGACGGAGTGGTGAGGGGTTTCTCTTCTGGCCTTACCTTCCCTCTTGCACCCATCCCGATGGCATTCGTCCTGATCTTCGCGGGTACTGCTTCCTGGTCAGCATCGGTTTTTTCCCACAGGTGTACGGCAACGCCCAGCAATGCGATGAGGGTGATGCCCAGGATCCCTTTTAACAGGACAGGGTGGAACCAGCTGCCATTGCCCGGTGTTGTCGGTGCCGGCAGGGGATTGGTGTCGAGGCCTTTTTCGATGGCTGCCCAAACAGACCGGGAGGGTTGGTCTTCCTTGCCTTCCAGGCCTTTTCTGAACAGATCATCTATGTTGTTATGTAGATCTTCATTCATAGGCATTTGATTTTTGGCTGCCCTGCCCCGTTGAGTTTGTGTATTTCTTTTTGAAGGATCGTCCTCGCATCCGATAGATTCGATTTGGATGTGCCTTCGCTGATGCCAAGGACTGCAGCGATCTCACGGTGCTTCAGCCCTTCGAACACATAGAGGTTGAAGACCATCCTGTATCCGGGAGGAAGTTTTTGTACAAGCGCCAACAGCTCTTTCTGGCCGAGGTTTGACGGTGCCGGGTTGTTCGATGAACCCGAATACTGCTCATCGGTCAGCGGAATGACAACACCCATTTTCGCATGGCTTCCATACCGCTGCAGTGCGCAGTTCACCATGATCCTTCGCATCCACCCTTCGAATGAACCTTCGTGCTTGTACTGTTTGAGATAGGTGAAGATCCGGATGAATCCCTCCTGCAGGATATCCTCGGCTTCCACCCTGGAAGATGTATAACGCAGGCATACCATGAACAGCCGCGGTGCGAAATGTTCATATAGGCAGTTTTGTGCCTGTCGCTCTCCGGCGATGCAGTCATGTATGCGTTGCTCCAGATTTTCCAATACGGAAGTACTTCTATCCACCATATGATACCATTAGTATGAGATGGGTTGGGTGATGGTAAAATAATTCATTTGGATACTACAGCAAATCACATGCTTGAAATCTCATACAGCAAGGACCATCTGTTAAATACAGGTTAACCCTCGTTCTATGTGCAGGATCCACCCAACCACCCACGGTCATGATGTATCAATCCTGTATGAGTAATCAGATCAATTTTTCACAAGCAAAATCACATAGTATGAAGATCAAATTGAAAAGCCTGTTGACTGGTATCGCCTCTTTCGCCATCATCCTCTTCGCCATCGTCTCCTGCCAGAAAGGGGATGTGCAGAGCCGTGAAGTATCCGCACTTAAAGTCTACCTCACGGATCATCCCGCCGAATATGACAAGGTATTGGTGAACATCACTGCCGTGGAGGCCAAGATCGACACGGGTAAGGCAAGCTGTAAGGACGACCGCCATGGTGACCGCCCTGAAAAGCCCGACCATGATGCCGATGACCACCGCTTAAGGTCTGATGAGTTCGGGTTTTGGACTGCACTCAGTTTCACGCCCGGCAGTTATGATCTGCTGACCCTGCGAAATGGCATCGACACCCTCCTCGCTACCGGTACCATCAATGGTACCTTGCGGAAGATACGCCTCACCGTGAGTAGCGTGTCCGTCGTCAAGAACGGCGTGACCTATCCGGTGATCCTTGCGACCGGTACCGCAAACTTCATCTATGTGCGTGTGCACGGAAATGATATCGATGCCACTGGCGATAGCAGCCGTGTATGGGTGGATTTCGATGTGAGCCGGTCGATCGTGGAAGTGAACGGTCAGTTCATCCTAAGGCCTGTGCTGAAGCCTTTCAATGACCGGAATTTCGGTGGTCTGGAAGGCAAGGTGAAGCCCCGTGAGGCGGCGGCCATTGTGACGGCTTACGGGACCTCGGATACCGCCACCGCCATCCCCGACAGTGCCGGTCGCTATTGCATCCGTGGACTTGATGCAGGGACCTACAAGCTCGTATTCGATGCCGGCAATGGGTACATCGATACCACCATCTCTGGTGTTCAGGTCAGCAAAGGCCGCAGGACAAGGGTGGCTGATGTCCTGCTGAAAAAATAAATATAAGCACGTGTCGAACGACCCGGCAGGCGGACCATCCCCTGACCGGGTCGTTTCAGTACATGATTGTGTGCCGGTGACCGCTGCGGAAAATCGTTTAATTTAGTGGTCATATCAGATCCCTGGATCTTTCAATCAACATACGAATATGGGAAAAAAAATATGCACGATCCTGTCATTGCTGATCCTCTCGGCATCATGCAGGCAAAGTGGGTCAGAGCAGGCAACGGTCGATACAGTTGCCGTGCAGGAGCAGAAGCCCGTTATAGTACCTGCCATCCCCGAGGCCACGGATACGTCTGCCGCCACCAGCTTGCCTGCCGCCGATACCGCCGGTGAGAAACGCATCCGTGACTTCCTCATGTCCGTACCCGGCACCTTCGGCTGGGAGACGAAGGCTGATGATATATTTTTTGATTTCTTCCCCGATGGTCGGCTGCATATCCAGGGACCCGACGGTGAGGCGACCATGTGGAGTGGGCGATGGAAGCTTTCGGGCAACAAGCTGACACTTGACCGTGCCGACCTCAACAGGTCAGAGACCTATACCGTGAGGATCGATGGCAAGAAGCTCATGCTTGACAGCAAGGCATATACGCGCTACGTCCCTTATCGGAACTGACTCTCAGCACCCGCTACCAGCCCGGATCCGATCGCCCATCAACCTTCGGCATATAGCTCAGGTCATCATTCCCGTGGATAATACCTTCCCTATGCGCATGTTTCCTTTGTTGATCCATTTGATCATCCTGTCAGCGGGGTTTACGTTCAGCCAGGGGATTCACTATATCTGTTATCGGTCGGATAACAACCCGAACTTGTCGGTTTCCGTCAGGTTCAAGGATGACAGGGCGGTGGCCATCACCTACGCCGGGCAGAAGGAATCCATCCCGCTGAAGTTCGTGCAGCGCCGCATCGTTGACGGGTATGCAACGACAGAAGATGAATATGTGGAGGTCGTAAAGGGTCGGAAGACAGGCTCGTACAGGTTCATCCATGCCGGGATTTGGGACTATATCGTATACCGTCGGTCAAAGGACGGCAAGCAGTTCCGCTTCACGATCGACCACGAAGCGGCGTTGGAAGACGGGGAGTACAGGAAGACGGCGTGTTTCTGAACCGATCGTCGAATGCCATCCTGCAGGGGTGCCGGCTGACAATGATGCAGGAATTGCATATCTCTGAGATGCCCGGCAGACAGATGGTGTCGGACGAAGATTTCCGCCTAATTTTGTCCAAAAATATCTCCCGTCTAAGCCCCATATTATCCAATCCGATCGAATATCTGAAAGGGGTAGGTCCGTTGCGTGCCGACCTCCTCAAGAAGGAACTCGGCATTTTCTCCTTCGGGCAGTTGCTCGATCATTTTCCCTATCGGTATGTCGATAAGACCCGCATCAGCACCATCGCGGAGATCGATCCTCAGACGGAATACATCCTTTTGGCCGGTGTGGTGACTGATATCGAGACGACAGGGGAGAAGCGAGGCAGGCGGATGACGGCGATGCTCCGTGACCGGACCGGAACACTCGAACTCACCTGGTTCCAGGGCATCACCTGGATCCAGAAAAACATCATCCCGGGGACGGTGTACCTCGTTTACGGGAAGCCCGGCTTCTTCATGGGCCGGCCCCAGATGACCCATCCTGAGATAGAACCCATGCAGCCTGAAGGCGGAGAGGCGAGGAGTTTCATGGAGCCTGTCTATCCCTCGACCGAGAAGCTGAAAGTACGCGGACTAACGGGAAGGCATATCGGAAAACTCACCTACACCCTCTTCTCGATGATCGGGGAGAAGGATATCCCGGAGAACCTCCCGGTGCTTATGCTGCAGTCGCTTGGGCTACCCTCGCGTTGGAAGGCCTACCGCGATATCCATTTCCCCTCATCGGTACAGGACTGTGAGCGGGCGATAGAACGGATAAAGTTCGAGGAGCTTTTCATCGCGCAACTCCGCCTGGGCATGTTGCGTTCTACCCGGCATAGATTCTCGAAGGGATCATACTTCGGAAAAGTCGGACCACTCTTTAATGATTTCTACGAAAAACATCTTCCGTTCAGCCTCACCGGTGCACAGAAACGTGTGCTGAAGGAGATCCGTAAGGATACCGGCAGTGGTCGTCAGATGAATCGGTTATTGCAGGGGGATGTCGGCAGTGGCAAGACCATCGTCGCTTTGATGAGTATGCTCATCGCGGCGGATAACGGATTTCAGAGTTGTATGATGGCGCCTACGGAGATCCTCGCACAACAGCATTTTATTGGGCTTTCAGCACTCTTGAAGGAAATGCCCGTGAAGGTCGAACTGCTGACCGGTTCGACGAAGACGGCCGAAAGGAGACGCATCCTGCAGTCTGCCGCTGACGGAAGCCTGCATATCCTCATCGGGACGCATGCACTGATCGAGCAGCCGGTGAAATTCACGAACCTCGGTCTGGCGATCGTGGATGAACAACACCGTTTTGGCGTGGCACAGCGGGCAAGGCTCTGGGAGAAAGGGGAGACGCCGCCGCATGTGCTGGTGATGACCGCCACCCCGATCCCGCGAACGCTGGCCATGACCGCCTATGGCGACCTCGACTACAGCGTGATGGATGAAATGCCTCCGGGACGACTGCCGATCCAAACCGTTCACCGTATGGAAGACCGCAGGCCACAGGTGATGGAGTTCATCAAAAAAGAGATCGCCCTGGGCCGGCAGGCTTATATCATCTTCCCGCTGATAGAAGAAAGCGATAAGGTCGATTATGAAAACCTCATGAATGGGTACGAGCAGGTGAAGGCATGGTTTCCGGAGCCGCAGTACTGGATCAGCATGGTGCACGGACGCATGAAGCCGGCGCAAAAGGAAGAGAATATGCAGCGGTTCGTGCGCAATGATACACAGATCATGGTTTCCACCACGGTGATAGAAGTGGGGGTGAACGTCCCCAACGCTTCTGTCATGGTGATCGAGAGTGCTGAGAAGTTCGGACTCAGCCAGCTGCACCAGCTGCGCGGACGGGTGGGCCGGGGCAGTGAGAAAAGCTACTGCATCCTCCTCACCGGTAACAAGATCTCGAAGGATGGAAAGGAGCGGCTGGGCGTACTCTGCGC
>JBIKIB010000261.1:0-5546 GCA_044361845.1 Chitinophagaceae bacterium
TGCATCCACCAATCCTGAAGGGGTATTTTCAATCACTGCGAAAGTTGGGGATATTTTAGTTGTTTCCGGCGTTGGAATTCAAACCTATGAGCATGTCATCAAACAGGCAGGATTGCAATTGATATCCGTTGATGTCGAAACGACCCAGTTGAATGAAGTGGTCGTAACGGCACTGGGTATTAAAAAAGAAAGAAAGAAGCTGGGTTATGCCATCCAGGATATCAAAGGTGAGGCACTGACCACAGCGAGGGAAACCAATGTGGTCAATCAGTTGGCGGGTAAGATCGCAGGTGTCACTGTGGTGGGCAGTCCCTCCGGTGTCGGGGGTTCTTCTCGGGTGACGATTCGCGGTGAACGATCTGTCGATCTGAATAAAAACCAGCCACTGTATGTTATTGATGGTGTTCCCATCAGCAATTCTATTACCGGAGCCGGCGGCAGGAATAACCTGGATGTTGACTTCGGCAACGGAGCCGGCTTTGTTAACCCAGATGATATCGAAAGCATCAGCGTGCTGAAAGGTCCTGCAGCATCCGCATTGTACGGATCAAGGGCCGCCAACGGCGTCATCCTGATCAAGACGAAGACGGGTGCCCGCGCAAAGGGAATCGGAGTCGAGGTTTCTAGTAATGTGACGATGCAGAATCCACTGGTGCTTCCGAAATATCAAACCGTTTATGGCCAGGGTAATGGCAACGGCGGTGCTTTTGCGTTCGTCAATGGTGCCGGTGCCGGCTTGACGGATGGTACGGATGAGGCATGGGGTCCGGCATTTCTCGGACAGTCATATCCTCAATTCAATTCTCCAAGAACGTTGAATGGTCAGCCGATACCTTTTACCGGTGGTGATCTGAATGCACCCGCAGGATCGGTGATCACGCCCACATTGTGGGAAGCAGATAAAGACAACCTTCGGAATTTCCTTCGTACCGGCAGCACGTTCACCAACAGCGTTTCCTTGGCGGGAAGCAATGATATGGGCGATTTCCGTTTAGGGTACACCAACCTGGATGAAAAAGGCATGGTGCCCAACACGGGACTGACGCGGCAGACACTGACACTTTCAGGTGGATATAATTTCACCAGTAAGTTTTCTGCCAAAGCATACGCTTCGTACATAAAAAGCAAGAGTGATAACAGACCATCGATCAGTTATGGAACGGAAAGCATCATGTATCTGTTCAATTGCTGGTTGCCACCAAGTGTGAGGGTGTCTGACATGGCACGTTATTGGAGAGCCGGTGAAGAAGGTCTGCGCCAGTATGGGTTCAATTACAACTACCATGACAATCCTTACTTGACCGTATTTGAAAATACAAATGGTCAATACTATGACAGGATCATCGCCAATGCATCCTTGAAATATGATTTCACCAGCTGGCTCAATCTTCAAGTGCGGGCCGCAACGGATTGGTCCGGTGAAAGAAGGGAATACAAAAGGGCTTTCAGCTCTCAGCGCTTTCCTTTCGGTCAGTATCGCGAGGCCAATTTGAGGAACGAAGAATCGAATGCTGACTTCTTGTTGAGTTTCAACAAAGACATCAATAAGGATTTCACGATTTCCGCAAATGCAGGCGGCAACCGTATGCAGCAAACTGGAAGGTTTCATGAGGTCAATGCAGGCCAGCTGAATATTCCCGGTATCTACAACCTGACCAATAACCGGATCCCGCTGGAGATTGAACAAAGAAATGTGAGCAAGCGCATCAATAGTCTCTATGCTTCTGCAAACATTGCCTATAAAAATGTCCTTTTCCTGGACCTGACAGGCCGCAATGACTGGAGCAGTGCATTGACACTCCCCGAAGGTTTAAAGACTTTCGGTAACGAAGACAATTCATATTTTTATTCATCCGCCGCACTCAGTGCGATCATCAGCGATATGGTGAAACTGCCTGCAGCCATAAGCTTCGCTAAACTGAGGGGAAGCTTTGCACAGGTCGGGAACGATACGGATCCCTTCACGTTCACGCAGTCTTTCAATCCAAGTACGGCCTTTGGAAGTGCACAGATATATGGAGAGATCAGCAGGCTTGCCAACCTGAACCTTAAGCCGGAGATCAGCAATGCCTTCGAGATCGGTACGGAATTCAAGTTTCTGAAAAACAGGATAGGCGTTGATTTCACGTTTTACAACAGTACGACCACCAACCAGATCCTGAATATTCCCCTTTCCATCACCAGTGGCTATGCAAGCCGCAGCATCAACGCCGGAAAGATCAAGAACTGGGGCTATGAGGTCATGCTGAACTTCCAGGGTGTTCGTGCCAAAAATTTCAAATGGACCACAGACATCAACTTCAGCTCCAACAGAAGCAAGGTTCTTGAATTGAGGGACGGCTTGACAAGCTTCATCATGGCCAATCGCGGCGTGACCGTAGAAGCAAGGGTGGGCGAGCGCATGGGTGACCTGTATGGCATCGCATTCGCCCGGGTTCAAAACACCAATCCCAGTGCCCCTCATTATGACGCATCCGGAAAGTTTGTGGGCCAAATGGTATATGCCGCCAATGGTCGCCCTGAGCGGACCACCAACAGGATCAAACTCGGCAACTACAACCCCGACTTCCTCCTCGGCATCATGAACAGCTTTAATTACAAAGGCGTCAACCTCAGCTTCCTCTTCGATATCCGCAGTGGTGGCGAACTTTACAGCCACACACAGGTGGTTGGTCGTGAGGGCGGAATCCTCACGGAAACGCTCGAAGGAAGAGCGGATGGCTACGACCTCACCAAACCCGGAAACGGCGTGGTGGGCGAAGGCGTTGTATTTGTGAATGGACTTCCACAGGTCAATACCAAAAAGGTATCTGCAAGAGAGTGGCATTCAGCCTATACCGGCGGTCGTGGCATTGCCGAAGGTGTGATGTATGACGCATCCTTCGTGAAGCTTCGCGAACTCCAACTGGGCTACAGCATTCCTGATAAGTTTTGGGGAAAGCTTCCTTTCCGTGGTGTCAGCATTTCTTTGGTGGGACGTAACCTGCTCTTATGGACAGATGTTCCACACGTTGACCCCGAGACCATGAGCTATTCCGGAGGCACAGCACTGCCCGGTATTGAATACCAGAGCTTGCCAACTGCAAGAAGTTTTGGTCTGAACCTCAATGTAAAACTCTAGTCAACACGTAGATCGTTAAAAAAAGAATATGAAACAGATGAAATTAATAGCTGTCGTGTTCATGGCACTGGTCATCACGTCCTGTACCAAAGACTTCAGCGAAATCAATACGGACAACAACGTTCCAACTGTTGTCACACCAAACCTCCTGTTGAGTGGTATCCAGAAAAGCATCATGGGAGAAAGCGTCGGTTTAGCCTGGGGCATTGGAAATCTTGTGGCCCAATACCACGCTAAGATCCAGTTTGTCAATGAAGACCGGTATCTCTGGAATGAACAAAATGGTTTGTGGAACAATGTATATTCCAACTACAGGAATTTACAATACATCCTCACATCGTTGGGGTCTGATGAGACCAATGCATACTATGGCGTGTCACTGATCATGAAGTCATATATGTTCGAGCGACTGACGGCGGCATATGGTGATGTGCCCTATTCTGATGCTGGTAAAGCTAAAACAGACGGAGTCTATGCGCCCAGGTACGATAAGCAGGAAGATATCTACAATGGCGTACTGGCCGATCTGAAAAAGGCCAACGAGTTGCTGGCGAAGAGCAGCAATGCCATCACCGGAGATTTGTTTTATGGGGGTGGAACTTCCGCGATCATCAAATGGAGAATGCTTGCCAATTCACTCAGGATAAGGATCCTGATGCGTATTTCCGGCAAACGCAGTGTTGCGGCTGATCTGCAGGCCATTGTCTCGGATCCTGTCAACAATCCAATATTCACCAGCAACGCGGATAATGCGGAGATGCGCTATCTGGCACAGTCGCCCAATCAGTGGCCATTATATGATTCACGCGTGGGGTCCATCGATGAGATCCGGGTGAGTAAGACCTTGGTGGACAGGTTGGCGCCTTTGGGTGATCCGCGTCTCGCGGTCTTTGGCAGACCTTCTCAGAAATCAGTCGCTGCGGGTGCTCCCAAGATAGAGGGAATCCCCAACGGGCTTGGCGATGTTGCGGCACTCAATTACAATGGCGGTCCACAGGCGGTATCCCGCGTGGGTTACACTTTCGCCTGCCTGGTGTGCAACGACCCCGGACAAGCAGCTCCGGATCCTACAGCTCCCCGTGCCATCATCATGACCTATTCCCAGCTTCAATTGCTGCTGGCAGAGGCCCGGGAAAGGGGCTTGATCAGCACAGGTACCGCTGAAACTTATTATATGAACGGGATCAGTGCCAATTTCAGTTACTGGACGTCGGTGGTACCATCCTCTTATGGGATCAATATCACACCGACCCCGGCATACTATACCCAGGCGGCCGTTGCTTATACCGGTACAAGCGCTGAAAAGCTGGCAAAAATTCATTTGCAGAAATGGGTAGCCAATTACTTCACAGGTTTTGAAGCCTGGTACGAATGGAGGAGAACCGGTATCCCGGCAATTGTTCCCGGTCCTGATAATTTGAACAACAATCAGGTGCCGGTGCGTTTCATCTACCCCGTGATAGAGCAATCGCTGAACGGTGAAAACAGGGCGGCGGCAGTCGCTCGCCAGGGCGGTACCGACAACCTGAATACGAAAATGTGGCTTGTTAATTGATGTCTTTAAAATCCTTGTTCGTCTCATGATGTGATACTATTGAAGGCCCCTGGAATAGGGGCCTTCTTACAATGTCAATTTTAGATGTATAATTCCTTAAAGCTTGCAATATGAATCTCAAAGCATTGTTATCCTTCCTGCTCGCCATCAACGGCTTTCTTTTGCTTGCACAGGACAGAACGATCCTCCAGGTACCCGGCAGGGCTATGCCGGCATCTGTCAGTATGGAAGGGATTTCTGTCCTTCCAAGCGGCCGATTTGTTAAGCCTGCAGGACAGGTCAAAAAAATCACCCATGATCCTTTTGGCCTGGTCATTTCTCCTGATGGCAGTATGGCGGTGACATTGCACAATGGCGTGATGACGATCCTGCATCTGAAAAGCGATGTCGTCGTGCGCGTGCCCGATTATGACAAGAAAATCGCATCCCCCTTTGAGAAAGGATCCCTCTTGGGCGCATCTTTTTACAAAGACAATAAAACCGTTTTTTTAAGTGCGGGAGATGTCGGAAAGGTCATCGCGTATGATTGTAAGCAACTGAAAGTGGTCAATGTCTACGAATTGGATGGTGTTTTTGGTGATTCAACATACCATGACAGCTTTACATCGGATCTGGTGTATAACGAGATGAATAATGAATTGATCGTCCTTGACCAGGCCAATTACAGGATGGTGAGGATCGATTGCACCACCAAGCAGATCACAGCGTCGGTTCCGGTAGGTCGCCTGCCTTTTGGTCTTGCCCTCAGCCCCGATCGCAAAACCGCCGTAGTGGCAAACGTAGGCATGTATGCCTATCCTTTGATCGAAGGAATCACCAAGCAAAACTTTGACAGTATGTTGTTGCCCGGTTTCCCTTATGGAAACAATA
>JBIKIB010000262.1:0-5542 GCA_044361845.1 Chitinophagaceae bacterium
CAATGAAAAAAAGTTGGTGGTTGACCTCCCGGATCATAAGCAATCCCGATTTCAACTGAAGCTGCCCAAAGGTGATGTGGATCTCAGGGCAGGATTCACAGATGCCGATGGACGCTCTGTCGCTGCACAATACTTGTATGTAAAAAGAATGGGAAAATGAGGCTGATATTATCTACTTTTTTATTTTGTGCGTGCATCACTCATACTTATGCGCAGCAAGTAAAACCCCGAAAACCCAATGTGATATTCATTTTGGCGGATGATCTGGGCTGGGGTGACTTGAGTTGTTATGGTGGACGAAAAATCCAGACACCTAATATCGATGCACTTTCCAAAGAAGGAACTTTATTCACCCAGTTCTATCAGGCGGGAAGCGTTTGTTCTCCGAGTCGGTCAGCCCTGCTCACCGGCCGATTCCCTGCAAGGGATAGCATCCATACCGCTATTGAAGTCAAAGGAGAAGGCAACGAAGGGAAGGGCGTAGCGGATCACCTTGATCCGAATATCTCCACCCTGCCAGACTTGATGGTCAAAAACGGATATGTCACCGGACACTACGGGAAATGGCATCTCGGGGCCACTAAAAGCTCCCCTTCACCGCACGATTACGGAATCACGGAGCACAGGACAGGGAATAGCAATGACCCCAATAAACTGCCAAGAAGCGATCGGTCGAATTCATCGAAAGTGATCGTGGATGAAGCCATTTCATTCATCGAACGCAACAAAGACAAGCCTTTTTATGTGAACGCCTGGCTATACGATGTGCATGCCGTGCTGAATCCATCCAAAGAACAACTCGATGCGGTCTCGCATCTTGGGATCTCCGATAAAGTGCCTTTTCATTCGCCCGCACAGGTCTATTATGGCACTTTGCGGGAAATGGATATACAGGTCGGTCGGTTACTGCAAAGACTCCGGGAACTTGGACTGGATCAGCATACGATCGTGATTTTTTCCAGTGATAACGGTCCTGAAGACATCAATGTCGTGAATGCATCGCATAGCGGTGTCGGCAGTACAGGTCCTTTGCGGGGCCGTAAACGCAGCCTGTATGAGGGTGGAGTTCGGGTACCCTTTATCGTTAGGTGGCCAGGCAAAGTTCCTTCAGGGACCGTGAACACCCGGGCGGTGATCGGTGGAGCGGATCTGCTTTCGACCGTTTGTGGGCTAACAGGAACGAGCATGTCCCAAACCCTTTTTCAAGATGGGGAAGACCGATCGGCGATACTGTTGGGAAAAGAAATACCCCGAAAAAAACCATTACTATGGGAATGGCGATATGGTATGCCAGGTCATCTCATCGATAAAAGCCCCGGGCTCGCTATCCGTGAAGGCAACTGGAAACTCCTCATCAACCATAATGGGACACGACTTGAATTGTATGATATCGAAGCCGATCCGATGGAGTTGAACAATGTGGCGGCTCTGCATAAGGATGTTTGTACACGACTTTCCGGGACATTGCTTGCATGGCAAAAAACACTACCTCCAGGAGGCCTGGTGAAAGACGCCGGGAACATTGATTATCCATGGCCTAAATGAGCATGATGGGACATACCTATTTTTCGCTGACACTTACCTTCGCCATGTTTTTTGGAACGCTGTCAGCACAGCCTTCCCCATCAAGGCAGAAGCCGAATGTGATCTTCATACTGGCCGACGACCTTGGCTGGGGAGATCTCAGTTGTTATGGTGGAAAAAAAGTAAGAACCGCCAATATTGATTCATTAGCAGCCAGTGGCAGTTTGTTCACACAGTTTTATCAGACAGCAGGGGTATGTTCGCCCAGTCGCGCTTCCCTGCTCACAGGACGATTTCCTGCACAGGACAGCATCCATGGGCATCTCGCGGACCACCCCAGAAATATGAAGCGCGGCATGCCTGATTTCTTGAATCCTTCCTTGCCGACATTGACAAAATTACTTCGGCAACATGGATATACGACAGGTCATTTTGGTAAGTGGCACCTGGGTTCAGGCAGTGCAGCACCTGACCTGAGGGCGTATGGATTTGATGTCTACAAAATGTCAAATTTCAATTCGGACGAAGCATGGGCATTGGGAGAACCATCCACGCAAATGGACATAGGCTCAAAAGATAAACGACCTTTCTCCTCAAAACTGGTCGTTGATGAAGCCATGCATTTCCTTGAAGAAAATAAGGATCGACCCTTTTACCTGAACGCATGGTTCCTGGATGTACATGCCACTTTGAATCCTTCGGCGGATCAAATGAGTGCTGTCAAACATCTCGGACCGGGTGATAAAGTTCCCTTTCGATCACCAGCGGAAATCTATTACGGCACTTTATTGGAAATGGACCGGCAGGTCGGAAGACTTCTGAGCAAACTCCGTGAACTGGGATTGGAAAAAAATACGATCGTGATTTTTTCAAGTGATAATGGACCGGAGGATATCAATGTCATCAACGCTGCCCATAGCGGAGTGGGCAGTACAGGGCCACTGCGGGGCCGAAAAAGAAGTCTATATGAGGGTGGCATAAGGGTGCCGTTCATCATCAGCTGGCCCGGTCGTATAGCCAGTGGGAAAGTAAATGCGAATGCTATCATCAGTGGTGCAGATATCCTTCCAACGATATGTGCACTCACGGATACGCCTATCCCGGCTGGCGTCAGACTGGATGGACAGGATTGCACATCCATCTTCACAGGGGGATCTGCGGAAAGGCTCAAGCCATTGATGTGGGAGTGGCGCTACAATATGCCCGGGCATCTCCGCGATAAAAGCCCAACGCTTGCCATACGTGAAGGACACTGGAAGTTCCTGGTCAATCATGATGGTAGCAGGCCGGAATTATATGACCTCCGTAAAGATCAGATGGAGATGACGAATGTCGCTGACATCTATCCGGAAACCAGGCAGAAACTGATGGATAAGCTCTTGATCTGGCAAAAATCATTGCCTCCCGCAGTGCTTGACTCAATGGCCGGAAGATTGGTTTATCCATGGCCATCGCAGACAAAAATAAATACAAAAAAATGATGTGGATGAAAAAACCATGCCTGTGCTTTCTTCTGCTGGCAATGCTGAATTTTTCAGTTTCAGCGCAGGAAAAGATCTCGGGTGCGCCTTCGACAAAGTGGTTTGAAGACGCCAAATTCGGGCTGTTCCTGCACTTCGGTCTGTTCTCTTTGCCCGCAGGTGAGTGGGAGGGGAAGCGGTATCATGGGATCAGTGAATGGATAGAAAAGCGCGCAAAGATCCCATTGGCAACTTATCGTGCCATGGCGAAGGATTTCAATCCTGACCGGTTCAATGCGGATGAATGGGTGCGATTTGCAAAGGCTTTCGGTTTCCGATACATCGTTATAACCGCCAAGCATCATGAAGGCTTCGCCATGTTTGATTCCAAAGTATCCGACTTCACCATCACCAAGGCCAGTCCATTCAAACGAGACGTTTTGAAGGAACTTGCGGATGCCTGTAAAACGCATGGCATGAAGCTTGGTTTTTACTATTCTCAGACGCAGGACTGGAATGAATATGATGCGGTCGGTAATGATTGGGAATGGCCGAAAGACCGGAAGCGGAATTTTCAGAAGTATCTGGATGAAAAATGTAAACCGCAGTTGAAGGAATTGCTGACCCGCTATGGAGATGTCGCCGTCATTTGGTTTGATACCCCTGACGGCACCACCAGGGAAGAATCCCAGCAACTGGTCGATTGGGTCCGTCAGTTTCAACCCAATTGTCTTACCAGCAGCCGTGTGGGCAATGATCTCGGTGATTATCTGGCACTTCGTGATCATGAATTGCCCACGAGGATCATCAACAGGCCATTTGAAGCCTTATTCACGCATAATGACTCATGGGGCTACTCGACGGTGGATCGAAATTTCCGAAGCCCGAAAGAGATCCTTCGCTTGTTGATCGAAAGCAATACAAAGGGCGGCAACCTGATCTTCAATATGGGGCCTACTTCATCCGGTACATTTCAAAGCGAAAGTACCCGTGATCTGCAGGTTGTAGGCAAATGGCTGCAACGCAATGGCGAGGCCGTATATGGAACAAAGGCTTCTCCCCTGGCACCTTTAAGCTGGGGTGGATGTACAGGCAGACCAGGGGAGTTGTTTTTACATGTATTTGAATGGCCCGTGAATGGTGTGCTGAAAGTCCCCACCGGAAAATTCACACCTACGTCCATCACCATCAATGGCAATGCAAAACCACTTGCTTATTCTTTCAAGGGTGATGATCTGATCATAAAAGTACCCCTTCAAGCTCCTGACCCATTGAATACCGTGGTGAAGGTGACCTATAAGGGCATGCTGAGTCCGCCGACAGCACCAACCCTTTCGTCGGATCTCCCCACTACCCTTATCCCGGAAATCAGTGAACAAGCGGGAAGAGCCAAAATCGACAAGGCAAGATGGATGGAAGAGTTCGGTGATTGGCATCATGCGACTTTCATATCCGGTTGGATGGACAGTACAGATATCGTCAGATGGAAGTTGCGTGTTTCCGAAGCCGATCGGTACTGGGTGGTTCTGGATTATTCTTTTGACAGTGATAATCGTCCTGCAGAAGGAGTCATTACCGTCGCGGGTCAACAACTATTTTTCCCGACATTGCCAACCGGTGATAAAGTCCAGCATTTCCGCGAACATCGCATCGGCATGGTACAATTTTCTCAGCAAGGTTCATACGAACTCAGCATGAAGCCCATTGCGGCACCTGGAGGGTTTGTCAATCTGAGGGGTGTTACATTGATTCCATATCGTTAATAAATGTAAATATGCATTTTAGAAAATCTGCTTCGGGTGATGAGATACATACACGGATCATCGCAAGGTTCATCACATGGCTGATGGCTTTTGGATGCATTGCTTTTAATGCTTCCGGACAAGATAAATCCAACAGGATCGATCAGCAGAGGATTCTGGTGAAAAACCTTTTATGGGATCTTTCATCACTCAGTAACCCACCTGCATTCAAGTGGTTGAAGCAAGACTCTGTCGTGGCTTCCCTATTCTACTCCAGCGTAGCGGTAAGCGGAAAGCCAACACGGGTTTTTGCATATTATTCTGACCCCGACCGAATTGCCGGCAGACCGCCCAGCGGGAAGAAGTTTCCTGCTGTCGTCTTGGTGCATGGCGGGGGAGGAAAGGCTTTCCCACAATGGGTGGCCCTTTGGGCGAAGTCAGGATATGCCGCGATCGCAATGGACCTGGCTGGAAAAGATGGCAACGGTGACCGAATGGAAGACGGTGGCCCCGACCAGTCGAATGAAAATAAAATCATGCATTTCACTTCAGCTGATGTACGAAAAAGCTGGAGTTATCATGCCGTTTCGAGCGTGATCCTCGCACACTCATTACTCCGTGTATTTCCTGCTGTTCGCATGCATGAGACCTTCGTTACCGGTATCAGCTGGGGAGGATATCTCACCTGCATAGTGGCAGGTCTTGACAACCGATTCAAAGGGGCTGCCCCTGTGTATGGATGTGGTTTTCTGGGAGAATCTGATGTGTTTAAAAATCAGTTGGCAAGATTGGAACCTTCAGCACAAAAAAGCTGGC
>JBIKIB010000263.1:0-5527 GCA_044361845.1 Chitinophagaceae bacterium
CCTTGGAGGGTGGGGGTACTCTCCAAGGGTTATAAAAAGATAATCTCAAAACACCCCGATTCTTGGAAAATTGTTCCTCAATCGGTCATGAAGGATCAAAATTTTGTGCAAAGGGATCGTCAATAAACAAAAAAAGCACCATAAGCTGTGTTTGGCAGCAGATGATGCAATATCCATGTCGTCTATCGGAGGAAATTATTTTACAGCCTCTGTGATCTTACCGAGCAGATCCTTCTCGATCATTTTTTCTGCGAGTTGGATCATATTCTTGAACGAGGCGGCATGGGAGATGCCATGTCCGATGATCACGGGTTTAGCAACCCCTAGGACGGGTACTCCTCCGTATTGTTCGAAATTGAAACTCTCAAAGTAGGGGTCGTCGATTTTGCGACGCTTGATAAGGTCATAGACGCTTTCTGCTAATTTCAGCACGACATTGCCGGTGAAACCTTCACATACCATCACGTCGGCTTTGTCCAGGAGGATATCGCGACCCTCAATATTACCGATGAAGTTGATGCCTTGCTGTTCTTTAAGCAAAGCATAGGCCGCCTGTGACAGGATATTTCCCTTTCCCTCCTCCTCGCCAATGTTCACAAGTCCTACCCTCGGATCGTCCACGTTCATCACATGCTTCACGAAGAGTGTACCCAGAACCGCGAATTGTGCAAGGTGTTCGGGTTTGCAGTCGGCATTGATGCCCACATCCAGGAGAAAGCCCAGTTTGCCATTCTCTCGAGGCACGTAGGCTCCTATACTCGGTCTCTGGATACCAGGTAGCGTCTTGATGCTGAACAATGAGCCCACAAGCATGGCCCCGGTATTACCGGCACTGATAATGGCATCCGTCTTCCCGGCCGACAAAAGTCCAAAACCGATAGCGATGGATGATTGCTTCTTTTCCTTGAGTGCTTTCGTGGGATGCTCGTGCATGTCGATCACCTCGGGTGCATGCACGATGGTGAAGTCCTTTGCATTGTGACCATGTTCGGTCAACAATGGACGAAGGATATGTTCATCACCGAGCAACACCAACCTATCTGCCCTGCCCTGTTCAGACAAGTACAGGCTGATGCCTTTCATGGCTTCCTGCGGGGCGTAATCGCCTCCCATCATGTCAAGTCCGATCTTCATCCTTGTTGGTGGTGGGGGATTGTCAGAAAAACAGATTCCAACCCCGAAACCATGTGTGCATAATGTCGGGGTTGGAACGGCTGCTATGTTGGATCAGGAGTTGATCGGAGACTTCTCAACCAAGACTTTGCCCTTGTAAAAGAGCTTGCCTTCGCTGACATGGGCACGGTGACGAACATGCATCTCTCCAGTCGTGCTGTCCTTGCTCAGGGTCACGGGATCGAGCTTGTAGTGTGTCCTTCTCTTGGCACTGCGTTGCTGGGAGTGCCTGCGTTTGGGATTTGGCATTATTTACTTTTTATGTATTCCTGAATTTATCAAGTCCTTTCCAGATCGTTTCCTCCGGCTTCTGTTCCTGTGATTCTTCCTCCATCTTCCTCAACATCTCCAGGACCACCGGATTGCATTTCGAGGCACCGGATTCATCCTCTCCACAAGTGCGTTGAGTGGGTATGCTGAGCAGAATGAACTCATATAACCAATCCGCAACGTGCAGATGACTTTCGGTTCTGGATATGTAAAACACATCCGGATCCTCGTCCTTACCATTTAACTCATCCGGATCATCCGCCATCTTCACCAAGATCTCGAAATCATCCCAGATCGGTAATCTCAGCGGATTTCCACACCTATCACAGGGCAGATCAACCTCTCCGCCAACCTCGAAAGTCAACATCATGAACCCTTCGTGCTTGTCCAGCGTCAGCTTCACCTGCGCTTTGCAATGGGTGAAATCCTGTTTCGACTTCTCGACAAAGAACAGATCATCCACTTCGTACGTGTACTCATGCACCCCCTGCTTCAGGCCAACAATCGCTATGTCATATTGCCTGCTGCCGGGCATGAGGTATCGTTTAAAGGTTTGCAAAACTACGATAAATATGGGAAATGACAAAAAGCCATCATGAATCTTACGGATCCTCAAGCATGCAACAAACCATCCGTAAAAATATTTATGTCATCTCCGGAAATTGCTGTTTCCCGATGGTAATTCCCCTTCCTGCTTCACCCTTTATATCGACCGCATACGCGGGAGTTGTCCTAATTTCGAATCATGCACGCCTACCTGAAGTTTGTACGGAACAATGCGATCCTGCTTTTCCTCGCAGCAATGGTACCGGCCATTCACCTTTTATCCCTCAACAATGAATGGGTGGAAGCATACTATTCCGCTGCAATATACCCGTATATCGGTGGGTTTCTACGCACAGCCTTCGGCTGGATTCCCTTCAGCATAGGCGACCTCTTGTATCTGCTGCTCATCGCCATCGCCGCCTGGATTGCCATTCAGGGTATCCGCTCCATCAAAAAAGACGGATGGACTGCACCCATCCAATGGCGGTACCTGAAGGCGATCCTGATCCTCATCACCAGCACCTACCTTGTTTTCAACTTACTATGGGGACTTAATTACAACCGCCTCGGCATTGCCCATCAACTCGACCTTGTCCGCAATGATATGGACACATCACAACTTCGCCTGCTTACAGCGCGCTTACTTGACAGGACCAACGGCTTTTCTTCCCATGCAGGTCTGCTGAGAGACATACCACCTGAACGGATATTCAAGGGCGCTGTCGATTGCTATATCCGCGCTGAAGCAGCATTCCCATTCCTGCGCTATCAACACCCCTCCGTAAAGCGCTCTCTCTTCGGAGTGATCGGTAACTACCTTGGATATTCCGGATATTATAATCCATTCACGGCAGAGGCACACATAAATGACGCGGTTCCCAATGTGCTGCATCCCTTTGTGGCCTGCCACGAGATCGCCCACCAGATCGGGTACGCAAGGGAGGATGAAGCGAATTTCGTAGGCTTCCTGGTAGCCCGCATGTCTGCTGATACGGCCTTTTTATACTCAGCCTACTTCGATATGTTCCTCTATGCCAACGCTGCACTCTATCGCACGGATTCCGCCGCCGCAAACATGAACATGAAATCCCTTCATCCGGAAGTACAAAGAGACATCTTTAAACTCCGGGAATTCCGGTTAAGATACCAGTCTCCCATAGAAAAAATAATCGATGCAGCCTATGACCGATACCTGCGGATGAACCAACAGCCCGAAGGTACACTTACCTACAGCAGGGTCGTACGCTGGCTGATGGCATACTTGCAAAAGAATGGGGATATCTGATCCGTTAACGTCTTAGATCCTTCTGATTTTTTATCCTTAGTCCCTAAAAATTACTCATCCCACAAAAAAATGCTGCCCTTTTTAAAAGGACAGCATTGAAGCTGGTGATTCATGTTGGTTAACAACGGCAAATTACCCTTTCCACTATCCCGGAAAATGGATTCAGTGAACTAATATGTATGAGATTTTCTTTTTTTGACATTTTCTAACACGTTGAAAATGAACGACAAAATGGTGACTCACCTATATTCACCGATTTTCCTCTTCTCTTTTATCGGCGGGCACTTGCTTTCAGCCAGCCATCCCTGCCATTAGGATGAAAATCCTTGACGCATCAATAAACTATTCTTCGAGTCCCTGGATGGCTACATGAATGCTCCAATGGATGATACTGGGCGTAAGCATCACTTCTTTACAGACACTTACCCTTCGGTGCACCCCATCATAATAAAGAAATGTCAGGCACAGATACCCCGAATATGCTCCATCTCAATACCAGGGAACGAATCTTTTATAAGCCGATCTGTCAGGGAACCAATAGGTCATTGACAACTCAAAACTTTTATTCCGCGTACCCGATAGGTTCAGTCCGGAGATCGTAGCATCATAGGTCAACCCCAGCTGAAAATTATTATAGACATACCCGATGTAGGGTATGATCGCGTCTTTGCTTCTGTACCACAAGCCCGCATAAAGGCTGAGCTCTGTGGATTCATTGCCAAAGTCATGCCCATATGCCAAGCCTCCGAGGAAACTTTCAGACCTTGCCTGCTGCACGTACATTCCGGATAATATCAGCGTGTTCAACTCCGATATGTATATCGTCTTACCGGCATGTGCTGTGAACCTCGCAGATACTTTTTCTCCCGGCAGGCCAGAAAAATTCCGCATGGGCCCATTGACATGATAGGCGGATAGTCCCACATAGAAACTGCCGTGCTCTTCCTCCGCACTATACATGATGCCGGCATTGAGATCCGCATATTGCTGACCGGATGATCCGAACTGCTCATTGGACGGCAAGTTCAGGTCAAATCCGTAATTCGTGAACTGCTCCGCAACACTGATCCGGGTAGCATCCAGCTTCCGGTGTGCCAGCGTACCCTGAAAACCGACGGATAGTTTTTTTGTTTCTTCCTGATCGAGCCAAAGATGATAGGCAACAGATGCGGATAGATAATTGCTGTTCAACATCCCACCTGCGGATCTGTCAAAGAGTCCGAGTACACCGACCGCCAGCCTTTGCCCACTGTTCATTTTTTCTTTGAAGATCTCCCCATCAAAAGATACAGTACCGGTCTGGAATGGTTCTCCAATGCCCATCCATTGATTCCGAAAATTCATGCCGATGCGTGCCGGACCATGGAAATTCCCTGTATTCGCAGGATTCAGGGTGAGCGGAGAACTGAAGTACTGAGAAAAATGCGGATCCTGCGCTGTTGAAACGGATCCATTGAAAGCGAAGAGCAAGAGGATGGACAGGATTCGTTTTGTCATGTGAACAGCTTGTACATTGTTGGCTTATATTTATTTTCATACCGCGATAGGCATACTCATCAACGGATCAGGATCGTGTTGCCGCTTCTCCTGATCGGGTTTCCGTCATCATCGATGCCCTCCGCGATCCAGGCATAGGTTTCTGTAGGTTGTGGCTTGCCACGGTATTTTCCGTCCCAGCCATTGTTGATCCCTGCATCTTTGTTATCATACATCAGCAGGCCCCATCGATTATAGATCCTGAAGGCCTTAAGGATTTTAATACCCACCAGTATCGGATAGAGCTTTTCGTTATGGCCGTCATTGTTCGGGGTGAAGCCTTTGGGTACATGTATGTTCTTTTCTGAATGCACCCTGATGTGTACGGTATCGGTCGTCACACATCCGGCCTCATTGCGGATGCTGACCCGGTATGTCTGTTGCCTGGAAACAAATAAAACCGGGGAGCTGGATGCAGGATCGCTCAGTCCCGTTGACGGCGTCCATTGATAAATCGTGCCGATCTTTCTTGCGGAAACTGTCAATGGCTTATTGAGGATACCATCGATCACCGGATAGGTCATCCCCGCTGTTGGTGGCATCATCTGTATGTTTTTTTCACTGGTCGCTGACAGCAAGGGACAGGCTGTCGGGATGATGGTCAGTCGCACCTTGTACGATCCCGCTGTCGTGTATGCATACACCGTTCCACTGCCTCCGTTCATGCTGTTCCCATCCCCAAATTCCCAGAGATATGCGACGGTCCCGCTGCCTGAT
>JBIKIB010000029.1:0-17713 GCA_044361845.1 Chitinophagaceae bacterium
GAAAGCACCTGGTCATCACGGGTGTGGTGATCCTCGAAGGGGAAAAATCCGTCAGTTTTTCAGATGTGACAGAAGTGACTTTTCACGAAATTCCATACGAAGGCATCTGTCATTATGTGGACCGGTACAAGCCTTTTGACAAGGCGGGTGCTTATGCGATCCAGGAATGGATCGGGGTGATCGGCATAAAAGGCATACATGGTGATTTCTACAATGTCATGGGGCTTCCTGTGAGTCGAGTAGTGGACACCCTTCATCGACATTTCTGATTTTACACGATTATTGCCGTTTTTTTCTATGCGGCCATGATGTTTTCGCCTTCTCACAAGCTCGTCTCTGCCGCTATTTTTGGCTGAATAAAAACAGACCAAAAATAATCTTCAGGAATATGAATGAGCGGCTTTTGCAGTATATATGGCAGCAGCAATATTTCAACAGAGACTCCCTTCAAAGTACCGAATCAGAAGAGATCATGATCCTGGCACCTGGGAAGCTAAATACCCATCAGGGGCCGGATTTCTCTGCGGCAAGGATCCGGATCGGGGAGACAGAATGGGCAGGAAATGTAGAGCTTCACCTGAAAACAGATGACTGGTTAAGGCACGGGCATCAGCACGACCAAACCTATGACAATGTAATCCTACATGTTGTATGGGAGCACACGAGAACCATCGATCCGTCTGTTCCTGTCCTGGAGCTTCAAGGGAGGGTACCAGCGCTGTTGAAGGATGACTTCTTAAGGTGGATGCAGAATATGAGCAGGGTGCCTTGCGAAGCGGAACGCATTCGGCTCGGGATCATGCCCGGAGAACCATGGAAGGAACAACTCGTCAGGGAAAGACTTGAAACCAAGTCATCCAACATGCTTTTGAATCTGAAATCACAGACCGGTCACTGGGAAGAGGTCTTTTGGTGGCAGGTTGCACGCAATTTTGGATATAGCGTCAATGCGGATGCTTTTGAAGAAATGGCAAGATCCCTGCCTCTATCGATGGTGAGCCGCCACAGGAATTTAATACAGCAGGTCGAAGCCCTCTTGCTGGGGCAGTGTGGGCTACTGGGGGGTAAATATGAAGATCCCTATGCGTTATTATTACAGCGTGAGTACAGATTCCTGCGTCATAAATACGGGCTGTCGATGATCCATACACCCGTGAAATTCCTCCGGATGAGGCCTTCGAATTTTCCCACAGTCCGTCTTGCGCAGTT
Organism: Chitinophagaceae bacterium; assembly: GCA_044361845.1. Classification (GTDB taxonomy): domain Bacteria; phylum Bacteroidota; class Bacteroidia; order Chitinophagales; family Chitinophagaceae; genus Pollutibacter. Next base: position 1,210 of record JBIKIB010000029.1, read on the forward strand.
ATCCATGCTTATTCATGGATCTCACCAGTTGTTTTCAGTTGTTCGTGAACTTCACTCGATAGGGGAGGTGAGGGCACTATTCAGCATCACGGCCAATGATTTCTGGCATTATCATTACAGGCTCGAAAAATCATCGGATTTCATGCAAAAGACACTTGGGAAAACCATGGTGGATAATATCATCATCAATACCGTGATCCCGACCCTGTACGCGTATGGAAAACATCGTCAAGATAACCTGTTCATTGAAAAAGCGTTACGGTGGCTGCATGAAACATCCGCAGAAATGAACACCATCACCAGGATTTTCTTTGGGGATAAGAATCCTGCGGTGAGTGCTTTTGACACGCAGGCCGTAATGGAACTCGAAAAAAATTATTGCGCACTGAAAAGATGTCTGGAATGTGAGATCGGTAGTAAACTCCTTACGGGATCGTCTTGACGATATTGCGAGATCAGTTGGAAAACAATTCGTATTTCGTCTTTGGTTTCCGGGACTCCTGCCATTTGAAATTGCGGAGTAATTTTTTATCCTCTGGTATCTGCCGGAAAGGCCAGGTAGTGCCTTCCACACCATTCACCCATGTCACTTTTTTCAATTCCTTGTTCAGGAAATACATTGTGATGGCATCTGCTTTGGCATAATTCATCCCGAAATATGAGCTGTCTTCTTCTTGAAGATAGTATAAACTTTCTGCGCTTCCCTTTGCCCTCAGGTAATCTATGGTGCCATCCCTGAATACGCCATTCAGTGTGTTGCCCTTGATCTGATTGAAAAGGGATTGTGGTGTCTTGTTGACGGAAAAACCATTGTCGATCACATAGATCTGATCGGGTTTCTTGTTTTTTGTGAGGAGAAAAATGGTGTCTCCTGATACCTGGCTGTCACGTGCCCAAAGTACAGGATCCTTGAAGAACCGGAAGACTGAATCCCGGGAGGAATAAACCAGGCTATCGCAAACACCCTGAAGAGAGTCTGAAAAAATGCGCACATGATTGTACGCCTGAAAATATCGGATCGTATCCACCGACACCAAGGAGTGAGGGAGGCTCACTGCGAGGCTATCACCCTCCGAGGGTTCTGGTATCTTCCATAATGAATCAACATTCTTTCTTGACAGAAGGGTATCTGCTGAAATGTACAGCGAGTCTCCTTCCTGTTGCAGGATCATCACGGGCTTACGTGATGCAGTTACCTGTCCGGTGACACTATTGAATGCTGTGAATCCGGATAGCATGGTGACCCCCTGCGCAGTATCTCTGTATAGCACATTGCCTTCCGCAATGCCTGCTCCGGCCTTCTTATCATACTGAATATTATCCGCAATGACGACCTGGCTGCTATCCTCGATGGTAGGCCGCTTACCGAATTGCGCTTGTCCGGTTTTCAGGTTGTAAAAACCCGAACGGGTTCTGATCAGCGTCCGTCCATCATTGATGGTGGTGGCAGAAACAAAAGTGGCCAACTCCTGATCGATATTGTAAAGCAGCGTATCCGTTGCCATGGTATACTCCGGATCCACCAGTTTGACATCTTTTCGAAAATACGCTTCCCGTGTATCTGCATAATAATATCCTTCCTTACTGTTCAGCACAGAACTTCCATTAACCAGTTTCCCGCCGTTCTGATAAAAACCGATTCTGGCACCAACATCGTATTGCAATTCCTCTGTTGTCAGAACACCCTTTCCATCAGTAAGTTTGACCTTTTTTTTTAGGGTTGCCATCCTGGAATTCCCCAAATACTTGAGGTATTGAGCATATGTGTGGATGCTGTCAGCATCATTGATGTGAATATTACCAAATGCCTCGACGATATTGGTTTTATCATCCTTAATGGCACTATCACAAAAAAAAGTGGTATTATCCTGCTGGAGCTGGACTTGTCCGGTCAATATGTATTTCTCTGTCAGGCTGTCTGTCTTGATCAATGTCAGGCGATTTGCCCGGATGATCCTGACAATTCGCCCGGAATCAACGGGTGCCGATGAGGCTGTGGTAACAGGCTGTTGGGCATAAACCCCCGAAAGCATGGAGACTAAAGCCAATAGAAGTGCTTTCAGTGCTTTCAATGCGGTCATTGATTTGGCACTTTTGTAGCTGTGTCAGACAAAGGCTGCATGAGTGGAGTGGACTTATCCTTTTTTCCGAAGACAGATACGTTTATATACCTTTTGGGATGAAGACGTAAGTCTTGTAACAATACGTTCAGGCTATTGGATGTGGAAGTCAGGTTTGCATATAATTTTGGATCGTTCATCAATAATCCGAGGGAGCCTTCACTCTTGTTGAGTTTGGTGATTGTTTTGTTAAGATTATCCACCGTTGCCTCTATCTTAGCCAGTGTCTTTTCCAGCTCGAGTTCCGACATTTTCCCCGATAGGGTTCCCAGATTCGAAATGATCCTGTTGATGGAGTCATTCTGGTGTTTCAGGTTACCCGTAATGGAATTGACGTTGTTGAGTGTGGAAGCAAGTGCTCCCGACTTGGTATCCATGAGCATTTTCATGGATTCCGTTGCTACGGTGAGGTTTGCTATGGCTTTTTGCAGATTTGCTTTTGTGACGGGGTCCAACACGAGCCCAACCTGCTCCACCAATGAGTCAACGGATTTAAGCGTACCATTGACATTGTCGATTGTCGGGGTCATGGCACCTTTCAGGTCACCCAGCAGTCCGGCAGAGATAACTGTTCTTATTGTGTCCCCACTTTGTACAAAAGTCTTAGAAGTACCTTTTACGATGTTGATGGTGGTACTTCCCAATGGATTGGCACTGATCGAGGCATAGGAGTCATCGGGGATATTAACTTCCTTCGTGAGGTGCAATCCTACCACAACACTCGTCACATCAGGATCGGATTCTTCCAACTCCGACACATTCCCGATCTGCAATCCGTTGATCCTTACCGCATCGGATGTACTTAACGCATCAACTTTGGGGAAAACGGCGTAGATGACATCTTTCCTCGACAATAGGTTTTTCCCTTTCAGGAAATTGAAACCGAGGATGAGTAGGGTGATGGAAATGGCTGCCAGTACACCGACCTTCGTTTCATTCGAGATTTTCATGGCCTAAAGATACAAGGCTTGAGTGATGCAGCAAAGAAACGAACACTGACCTGTTGTTTCAGGACTTCTCCAAAGCGATCCGTCGGTGGCTGGCTTACCTTTTATGATCATGATCCTGTACCTGAGATACGAAAGAACTATTTCCCAGGAGGGATGGCTGGATTAACCGATGATGGTGCCGCTTCGGAACGGGTGGGGATTGGATTTTCAAGTTGGGCTTTATACTTCAGGACACCATTCGCAATGGCTTGTGCGATCTGGAGCTGACCATCCTGGCTATTCAGATAGTCTTCCTCTTCCGGGTTGGTGATGAATCCGGTTTCCACCAGTACCGCGGGCATATTGGTCGCTTGCAGCACCCAGATGCCCATGTGGTTTCTTTGAAGCACACCCGAACTTTTCCGGCCGATGCTGACGAATTCATCTTCGATCATTGTTCCAAGCTTCACGCTATTTTTGAAAAACTTCTGAGACCAAAGGCTGGCCATGATTTTTGCTTCAGTACTTTGAGGGTCAGGAACGTCAATCACTTCCGCTTCCGATTCAAACCTGTCTTCCAGAATACCTTCTGCTTTTTTCTGAAGCCTGTCTGCAGCGAAAACATAGGTGGAAGTCCCTTTTGCAGGATTGGGGGTCGTCCAGTATCGGTAAACAGGTTCTTTTCGGGTCTGTTTCTTCCTTTTCTTTCCCTTTCCTGTGTAATAGGTCACCGTTTTGTAATGCGAGAGTTCCTTGTGTTTTATAGGAGGGGCCGCATTCACGTGGACACAAACAAAAAGATCACCTTTTTGCTGGTTAGCGATGTCAGCCTTTTCCCTCACATTATGAAAAATATCCGACGTTCTCGTCATCACGATGCGGGTATCCGGAAGGGATTTCTTTAGTATCTCCTCCAATTTGGCGGATAGTTTGAGGGTTATCTGTGATTCTGTGGAATATTTCCCCTTTGCGCCTGGATCTGTTCCTCCATGTCCGGCATCGACGATGATGGTTTTAATACGCGGACCACTATGGGTTGATTGTGCCTTTGAAGGGGCTGCGAATAGCTTCGTGAAGAGGAAAAGTATGACGAAAAGAGAAAGTTTTTTTACCATAGGAATCATAAGCTTTTGAACGGTCCTGTTAATTATGCGGGCGAGACAGGATGGTACGTGTAATATGGTTATTTTTGTCAGCCGCGTATGTCAGGAATACATCGTAAAGTTAATATAAAAATCTTTTGTTTTGTGTGTATCACAGTCTTCGCTGGATATATTCAAACACCTGATGCTGTTGCAAGTTCAGTTATTGCAGTCAATTCCCCATCGTATTTAACGCATTCTTACGATACTGTCCCCAGTATCCCGATCATGGATTTGAAACTAAGGACAGACAGGGTCAAGATGCCCGGCATGGGTGTGGATACTGTTCCGGGTACCTTAAGGGATTCGACTGCAAAGGTCAACACCATCGATACGATTGATTACAAAATATCGGCAGACTCCCTGGATGCACCGGTAGACTATAAAGCGGAGGATTCCATGGTCATGGAAGTCGATACCCGAAGGATCCTGCTTTATGGGAAGACCGAAGTAAACTATGGGGAGGTGAAGCTTTCAGCTCCTTCTCTGGTTTTCGACCAGGCATCGCAGGTGGTCATGGCGCGTATGGGGCGTGATACGGCCGGGCTCGTGAGTGGTTTGGCCAAGCTGGTGCAGGGAGAGACGACAACCGTTAGTGATAGTATCCGTTTTAATTTCAAGACCCAGAAGGGATTGACCTATAGTTCTTTTTTCCAGCAGGATGAGATCTATAACTACGCGAAGAAGGTCAAAAAGGTCGATGCTGAGACTTTCTATGCTTCTATGGGCAGATTCACCACCTGCAACCTCGATACTCCGCATTTTGCTTTCCAATTCAACAAAGCTAAGTTCGTGAACAAGAAGGTCGCTGTGACCGGACCGATCCATCCGGAATTTGAAGGTGTACCGGTCCCCATCTATTTCCCATTTGCCATTTTCCCCCTGGCATCCGGCAGGAGATCCGGATTCATTCCGCCCCAATTCACCGTAACAGAGGATTTCGGGATCGGACTGGAAGGAATCGGTTATTACAAGGTAGTCAGTGACTACCTCGATGCGAAGATCTGGGCAGACATCTATTCTTACGGTAGCTGGAGGCTTAATTTCTCTCCGAGTTACAGACGTCGATACCGTTATAACGGCAATTTCAACATCAGTCTGCAGAATACGAAATTCGCATTCAAAGGGGATCCCGACTATACCCGGACCAATAGTTTCTTTGTCACATGGAGTCATGGTATGGACAGCAAAGCCCGGCCAGGAACAAACTTCAGCGCAAGTGTACAGGCCGGCAGCAGTAAATACCTTTCCCTGGTGCCCAACGGCGCATTGGTCAATGCGGGGACGACTGGCGGAACAGGACAAAACAACTACCTCCAGCCGGTGAATTTCACGAACCAGCTGACCTCAACCATCTCCCTTCAGAAATCATGGGTCGGTAAACCCTTCAACCTTTCCATGAACCTCAGCCATAATCAGAACACGAATACACGGACAGTCAATCTGAACTTACCGGATATCGCTTTCGTGATGAATACCATTTACCCATTCCAGTCAAAAGACATGGTGGGGGAGGCGAAGTGGTATCAAAAATTAGGTGTCGGATATAACAGCAATGTTCGCGGACAAGTGTCATTTTATGACACGGCCTTCAAATTCAAGCAGCTTGTGGATACCTTCCAGTGGGGGGCCGTACACGACATTCCCATCACACTATCGTTGCCTTCATTGGGCCCGATACAGATCGCACCGAACATTTCTTACCGGGAAAGGTGGTATGCACAAAAACTATATCGGAACTGGAATGATATCACTGAAAAATTAGATACCACCATCGAGAAGGGATTCTTCACCGGCCGGGAGATGTCTGTCGGCATTTCTTTCAACACCGCCTTTTTCGGCACCTACCAGGCAAAAAGCAAGGATGCAAAATTGCAGGCCCTTCGCGCTGTCATGCGACCGCAGTTCAGTATGAACTACAAACCTGATCTGTCGGAACCCTATTACCACCGAGAACAGGTGGATAAAGCCGGTAATGTAAGGTTATTGTCGTATTACGATGGATCACTTTATGGTGCCTTCTCCCCGGGAAGATCCGGTGGCATTGGATTCGGGATCGATAATAATCTTGAAGCCAAGATCCGATCAAGAAAGGATACGGGAGATTCGGAACTGAAAAAAGTCAAGATCATCGATGGCTTCGGCATCAATGGCGGCTACAATTTTCTGGCAGACTCCTTCAAATTGTCGACTTTCAGCATCTATGCAAGAAGTATGTTGTTTGATAAGATAAATATCACGGCATCCGGTCTTGTGAATCCATATAAAACGGATCCATACAGCGGCTCTCCCATTGATGAATATGCATGGGAAGGGGATAAATTCAGCCTCGGATCTTTCGTTAACGGAAGCCTGAACGTGTCAACCACGCTTCAGAGTAAGAAAAAAGATGAGAAAAAACAGGGGGCTGAAGAAATCATCGGTCAGCAATCCGACAATCTGACGCAGGACCAGATGATGCAGCAACTGGATTATGTTCGAAGAAACCCCGGCGAATTCACCGATTTCAACATACCCTGGTCTTTGAACCTTGGATTCAGCCTGAGTTTTGCGCGCGTACCACAACCAGACTATACCTTTAAAACGGAGTTCACATCCAGTTTCAACTTCAGTGGGGATTTTAATATCACGCCCAAATGGAAGGTCGGGGCAACTGGCTTCTATGACCTGAAAACCACCCAACTCCAATCACTGACCACCTTCATTTCCCGCGACCTTCACTGCTGGCAGATGTCTGTGAACATCACACCGGTAGGCCTTTACCGTTTCTTCAATCTATCCATCAGTCCAAAATCCGGCATGCTTCGCGACCTTCGTATCAACCGGACCAGGTATTTTTATTCGAACTGATCGATTCCGGGAAACCGATTCTCACCGGAGATGGTTACCAGCAGATCAGAATTTATCCTGATTTTGTTCATAATAATCCCACATGATCCTGAAGGTTTTGCCCTTCAGTTCCTTAACGGTTTCATCCGGTCCGGGATTGATGGGGTCAAGGAAATGCATTTCAACCTTTCCCGGTATGAAATGAAACGGTTTGTCATTGGGCAGCATGCGCCCTGTCCCAAAGATGATGGCCGGCATGATGGGTTTGCCGGCATCAATTGCCAGCTTGAAAGCTCCATCCTGAAAATCCTTCAGCGGCTTTCCGGTCTTGTTGCGTGTACCTTCAGGATAGATACACATATGCATGCCACCCTCCAGTACTTGTCGCATCTTGAGATAGCTATCACGACGGCTTCTGTCACTGCTCCGATCCACTAAGACCGATCCGCGTTTATAAATGATGTTGAATATAGGCACACGGGCTATCTCTATCTTCGCGATCGTCTTGTTGGCACCCGGAATACCAGGACTCGTGATGGGTACATCCAGCATCGAATTATGGTTGCATACAACAACATACTGCTGACCAGTCTTGAATTTTTCCTTCCCGCGGATGCGCAGTCTGATCCCCGATAGAAAAAAGAAAATCGAGATCCACACTCGTGAAATGTTGAGCAAAAGGGATGTTCGCCTGGGTTCAGGCCAGAACCCACTGATCCAAATGGCCGGAATAAAAACGAGCATCGAAAGTATGAAGACCAAACCAGCCCATATCATCATGAACCTGGGAAAAAGATTTTTCATGTCGGCAATTTAAGTGTTCAGATCCGGATTCCATTCAATAGGGTCCAGTCCCTCTTTGATCAGGATGTCATTTGTCAGGGAAAAATGCCTGCATCCGAAAAATCCATTTCGAGCAGACAAAGGAGAAGGGTGAGCAGCCTCCAGGATCCAGTGTCGCTTTGTATCGATCAGTTTTTTTTTCTCCTGCGCAAATTTCCCCCACAGCAGAAAGACGATGCCTTTTTTTTCAATGGACAACTTTTGAATGACGGTATCCGTGAATTGCTTCCATCCGATACGGGCATGACTCATCGGTTCATTCGCTCTCACAGTGAGCGAAGCATTGAGTAACAACACACCCTGGCTTGCCCAATGACCAAGGTCACCATTTTCACCTCTGATCGGAATGCCAAGATCGGAGCTGATCTCCTTGAAGATATTCACTAAGGAAGGTGGCAGTTTCATTCCTTTAGTAACGGAGAAGCTTAGTCCATTCGCCTGCCCTTCGCCGTGGTAGGGATCCTGACCGATGATGACCACCTTGACTTTATCAAAAGGTGTACGATTGAAAGCATTGTACCTCATATCCTCCGGTGGATATATTTTCTTTCCCGCTAGTTTCTCTTGCTTCAGGAATTCCAGGATCTGTGCAAAATATGGTTTTTCGAATTCCGACTTCAGGGATTCTTTCCATCCCGGATCAATAATGGCATCCATGTATTTACGCTCCGCTTCTTTTTGGCAAGCTAAAAAAAAATCTGCTCATCCCATTAATGATCTATCCTCCTCAACTGAAAGATCGATAAGAAAACTTTGGCCGCTTGCGATTTAGGTTCATTTGTCGGTTTGGGTGGTAATTTTTGACAATTTGAAAAGATAGATCGATCACTATGATTTCAGTGTACAAAACTTCTTTTGTAACTTCGCAGCATTCTCCGTGTTTTGACGTAAAAATTGCGATAACCTTTTGTCGATTACTTGAATTACGGAAAAACATCATAAAAGGTCCGGTAGCTCAGTTGGATAGAGCGGCAGCCTTCTAAGCTGTAGGTCATTGGTTCGAATCCAATCCGGATCACTTCTCATTTTCCCATGTTCAATGGAGGATTTTCTGATATTTGCCATGAAGTAGCTTGAGTTTCGATAATGTCGGTTTTTTTGATATAACGGTATCTTCACTTGTCGATGTTTTTTTCAGTGCCTATAATCCCAATATCGATCATGATAATTGCTTCGAGGTTCTTTTTCAATGCTTCCAATTATTTTAAAAAGCAATATAATAATCATTTGATTTTAGTGTTTATATACTGCTGATAGCTACAAATTGGTGAATGGATCGTTTGTTTTTTCTTGTTTTTAGGTGCCCCTTAAAAACTCACGGAACATCCTTGATATTTACCTGAAACGGCGTGCGATTGTGAAAATTATGGGAAAGGCAAAGCAAATCGAAAAAAGTCAAGGGAAGCGTTGGGTTGAAGTCATTGATTCCAAGGGTGGTTTGCTATCATTTCGCTTCGACGAGATATGGAAATACCGTCATCTTCTGCAGATGTTCATCAAAAGGGACATTGCATCGACATACAGACAGACCATATTGGGCCCCTTATGGTTTCTGATACAGCCATTACTTACCACAATAACGTTCACCTTTATTTTTGGTAAGTTTGCAGCGCTCTCTTCTGATGGCCTACCCCGGACTGTTTTTTATCTTTCAGGGATCATCCTTTGGAATTTCTTTTCGGAATCATTCCAAAAAATCTCCGCCGTTTTGAAAAGCAATTCCGGGATCTTCGGGAAGATCTATTTTCCCAGACTGATCATGCCATTGACGATCATAGCCTCTTCGTTCATCCGGTTGATGATCCAGTACGTCACTTTCCTGATCATTTTGATGTATTTCCTCCTGAACGACACCCCGTTGATCCATCCTAATAGCATGGTACTTCTTACGCCGTTGTTGATACTGATCATTGCGGGAATATCCTTGGGTGCGGGAATGATTTTCGCATCCCTTACGATAAAGTACAGGGATCTGGTATTTCTGCTTGCTTTCGGTGTGAATCTGTTGATGTTCGCCACGCCGGTGATCTATCCCCTCAGTTCGATCCCAAAAGATAACCTGGCAATCGCACAGGCCAATCCTTTATCAGCCGTCATTGAGGCTTTCAGGTATGCTTATCTGGGTACTGGCAGTTTCTCCTGGGGATCCCTATCGTACAGTTTCATATTCATGGTCGTCATGCTGCTGATGGGCATATTCGCGTTCAAAAAGGCAGAGAAGACATTCATTGATTCAATTTGAAAAGAAGTATAGATATCCAATGAACAACGTGGCCATCAAAGTCGAGCAGGTCTCCAAATTATATTCTCTCGGAAGGGTGGGTTCTGGTTCCATGCTAAGAGACGTAGAACAGTGGATCACCGGTAAGTTCGGCAGAGATATTCGCAAGTCTAAGGCGCTTCTGAACAAGCTCGATGACCAGAAGAAAAGAGACTATGTCTGGGCATTGAAGGATATCAATTTCGAAGTGAATCAGGGGGAGATCGTCGGAATCATCGGACGTAATGGTGCAGGCAAAAGCACACTGCTTAAATTATTATCGAAGATCACAAGGCCCACTTCCGGACGAATCTACCTGGATGGTCGGATCTCTTCTTTGCTGGAGATCGGAACGGGATTCCATCCGGAGATGACAGGCCGGGAGAATGTGTTCATGAATGGTACCATCATGGGAATGAGCCGGAATAATATCCTCAAAAGGTTTGACGAGATCGTGGATTTTTCCGGCATAGAAGCATACATCGATACCCCTGTAAAGCACTACAGCAGTGGGATGTATATGCGGCTTGCATTTTCGGTTGCCGCTTTTCTGGAACCGGATATACTCATCATGGATGAGGTACTGGCAGTGGGTGATGCGGAGTTCACCCAAAAAAGTATGGAAAGGATGCGTGAAGTGAACCTCCGGGAGGGCAGAACCGTACTGCTTGTCAGCCATAGTATGGACAATGTGGTCAGCCTTACAAAGAACACATTGCTGATCGAGAATGGATTGTTGAAGGAGTATGGTCCGTCAGCGGAAGTTGTCAGTAATTATCTGTCAAGTTTCGATTTCGACCCCGGGGATTTTTCGAAATACCGTAAGTCTGGTAGCCACAAACTCTCGCTCAATAAGATCACGTTGATGGATATCAACCGAATCGATGAATTGGATGATGTGTCGACCGGACAGCCATTCACCATCAGGATGGACATAAAAGTTAAAGTACCCTGCAGGGTCGATATCTCCATGTTCTTCCAGTCATCAAAATTCCACCCGTTATTCACGACAAAATTGAGCGATAAGCAGGATGTGATGACACTTCCTGCAGGCAATCATCAGATTTTTCTGAAAGTGGATCCTGCATACTTCAGAAAAGGAAAATACCTCGCTACGGTCGTCATAACAGACCCTGACAAGGTCGATCTGTACGATTATCTCATACATGTCCCTTTCCTTGAAGTGAAGAGGAATGCAAAGGAATCTGGCTTCCCTTCGGATTTCGACCAACGGGCTGGAGACCTCTTTATGCCACTCGTTTGGGACATTTTAGAAAATACAGCAGAAATTCCTTCAGCGGAGAAAGGCAAGGTATCAAAGCTCAGCAATCTCAAATATCTTAGAAAATAGACGCAAATGTCGATTTATGCCATCACAAGCATAGCCTTGAATTATCTTCCCAAAGCCAGGGTCATGTTTTCGACACTTCGGAAATTTCACCCTGACTGGAAATTGGCTGTCATCATAGTGGATGAAGAAATCCCCGAACTCACCAGGCGAATCGAGCAAATGGAGGAGTTCGATGAAGCGATCTATGTTGCATCACTCGAAATAGGAAATGGGGAAGGTGGACTTTTAGATGCTACGCAAAAGAATCAGTGGCTGTTCAAACATAATATCGTGGAAGCGTGCACGGCCGTAAAAGGTGCTGCGATGACACAAATATTATCCCGTGCAGATTGTGCGTCCGTGTTTTATTTAGATCCGGACATGTTGATCACTGACAGGCTCGACCTTTTAACAGACTATTTCGAAAAGGGTCATTCCATCCTGCTGACACCCCATGGTACTGAACCGGAAACCAGGCTTGATGCCATCTGGGATAATGAAGTCGGGGCACTTAGATGGGGTATTTACAACCTTGGATTTCTTGGCATCAAGAATGACGATGAAGGAAACAGATTCGTGAAATGGTGGAAAGACCGGCTGGACTATTACTGCTATGAAGACCTTGCAAATGGGGTATTCACCGACCAAAGTTGGTGCGATATGGCACCGGCTTTCTTCGATGGCGTAAAAATCCTTCGTGACCCTCAATTCAATGTGGCGACATGGAATCTTACACACCGACATATTTCCGGTGATAACATTGATAACATGCTGGTCAATGGCAAGCAAAAATTGGCCATCTTCCATTTTTCCGGTTTTGACAAAGGGGCTCAATTGATCATGTTGAAAAAATACGGCAGTGAAATGGCTGTCCTTTTCGAACTCAGGGAATGGTACATTGCCGCTTGTGAATCCTACGAGGATCCAACGTTTTCGGGTATCCGGTGGTCATTTGGTCATTTCGATAATGGAGAGACCATTTCTACAAAACAAAGAGGTCTTTTCCGGACACGAGAAGATCTGCAAAAAGCTTTTTTGAATCCATTTGCATCGGGAAACGATAGTTACCAGGCCTGGTACGCTTCGAAGGAAAAGCATGAATACATGAACGACATGAGTAGGATGCACAGGTCAAAAGTCATGACAATGATCTTCAAACGGTATAGGAAATTCCGGTATTTTTTCCAGAAAAACTGATGCATGGAAAAAAATATGTCCGAGAAGCAAATGTATCAAGTAAAGGATATCCTTGACCTGATGCATTTGCACAATGGAAGGTTTTATTTGAATACTGTATTTGGCGGAGGTGCCTTTAACTACCTTTTATACAACAGCGATCAGCATCCTGTGCTCATCGCCGATATCCGTGATCAAAAATCGGTACCGGTCATTTTCCTTTGGAGGAAAAAGCGGGTGGAACTGCGTTTCAATTCGCTGGAAGGTGTTTTGTCTCGACTCGATATCCATGATATCTATATCAACCATTTGATTTTTGCACAGCCCCTTTTCGATTGGCCTGCGCGACTCGAAAAAATAATCGAAAACAGGAAGCTTCATCTTCTCATACATGACTATTTCGCGATATGCCCATCGGTGACCTTACTTGATCATGAAGGTCGATACTGCGAGGTGCCGGACGCAGAGACCTGTAAGGTTTGTATGTCCAAAATTCTGCATACGGATCAGAGTGCCCAGTATTCAAAGATCTTCGTCAAACAATATGCGACAGAAGTATCTGATGGCATCATGGACTGGCGTGATTGCTGGATGAAGATATGCGCACTGACAGCAACGATCATTTTTCCATCGAATGCCACTGCTGATATTTTCGCTAGGGCATTCCCTTCCATCCCGATCAATAAACTGCTGGTGGTCCCGCATTCCATTGGGCATTTCAAAGCTTCCGCTGAACCTTTGCAGAAGGAACCTTCCCCTGTCATGGATATCTGCCTCATAGGAGACATATCAGATCACAAAGGGGCAAGGATCCTTGACCGGATGCTGGAGCTGACAAATGAAAAAAAAATCCCTTTTCGTTTTCATGTACTCGGCGATTTCCTCTATCACGAAAGGCACTTCAATGATCCGCACTTTGAATTGCATGGTCGTTTTGCTCCGAATGAACTCTCCGAAATGTTGACAAGGGTGAAACCTGACCTGTTCATGTTCACGAGTATCTGGCCTGAGACATTTTCATTCGTGATCCATGAGATGATCTCGACAGGTATCCCGATCATATCCACCAATATTGGCGCCCACGCAGATGCCTTGAAGGGTAGGGTGGATGCCACACTCATCGATGACTTTTCAGCTCATGGATTCTTGACTGCGGCATTCGATCGGTACCGGGTGCTGCTGTCAGAATATACCGGTGGATTAATAACGTTTTCGACATCCCCGGAACTGGAACTGACATTTTCAGAACCACTTGGAAAGCACATCAACTCATGGGCTGTGACATCTCTCAAGGAGTTGAAGAGCACTCGAAGGAAGATACGTGAGCTGGAGGAAAGAATACTTGCTCCAGAGAAAAAAAAGATCCCCGCATACAGATTGTTTCTATATGAAACCAAACAACATTTGAAAAGAATGTTGAGAAAAATAAAATCAAAAGTGGTGAGGTAAAAGTGACATGTTTCAGGTCGCGTCTGTAGATCAATTCAACTAGTGATCTCAGGTTTCACATTCTTTAAAAACGTTCGCTGATACGGATTCCATGACTTCGCCCAATTCAAACACCGTTAAAAATATCGGTCTGATTCATTTTGATACAGTTCATCCATGATCCCAAAAGTCAGTTTGACATGGATTCAAATATTTTCTCATACTCCGATTCCGCGAGCTTGAGTTTTTCTGTGACAGACTTATATTTTTTTTCAGCTTCGGTGAATGTATTCCCGTTGGAATATACGGATGGATCGGCAAGCATTTGTTCCGCCTCTGCTTTTTGAGACTGTAAGGCTTCGATCAGTTGTTCCAATTCATTGAAACGTTTCTCCAGTCGTTTCTGTTCTTTTTGTTTTTCCTTGTCGATCGGAGAAGCCTTGGATGCTTGTGTTTCTGCGGAAGAATTTTTGCTGGCAGGTGATTGTTTTGTTGAGGCCGCTGCAGGTTTTTCTTTTTGCTGTGCGGCTTTTTGCATCCTTTCATTCCATTTCACCCATTCCTCGTAACCACCTTTGAACTCATTGATCTTGCCATCTTCGATGCTCCAGATCTTGTTAGCTGTTTTGGAGATGAAATAACGATCGTGGCTGACAAGGATGAAGCTCCCTTCATATTTATTCAATGCATCGATGAGCAGGTCCACGGAGTGCATATCGAGGTGGTTGGTCGGTTCATCCAACAGCAGGAAGTTCGCTTTGCTGATGATGGTCTTCGCCAGGGCTACCCGTGCTTTCTCACCACCACTGAGTACTTTGATCCGTTTATCCGCATCGTCACCGCTGAACAGGAAACAGCCCAGCAGTGTCCGGAGTTCAAGTTCCGTTTTTTGGCTTCCTGCGGTCATCATCTCCTCGATGATGGTATATTCCATGTGGAGAGCTTCCAGCTGGTGTTGCGCATAAAAACTCTGCTCCACATTATGACCAGGGATGCGTTCTCCTTCCATGGGCTCCAGACCTGATACGATCCTCAGCAGGGTGGATTTTCCCTTTCCATTCGCTCCTATCAGAGCTATCTTATCTCCGCGGTCGATCTCTCCGGATGTGTTCTCGACGATGGTCAGATCACCGAATCTTTTGGTAACATCTTTAAGGGAAGCTATGATCTTACCGGGAGTCTTATCGATTCGGAAGTTGATCCGTATTGATGGTCTTTCGAGATTGGAATCCTCGATCCTGTCGAGACGATCGAGACGTTTCACGATGCTTTGGGCTTGAGCGGCCTTTGAAGCTTTGGCCTTGAAGCGTTCTACGAACTTTTCCTGCTGGCGGATATAATCCTGCTGGTTTTCGTAAGCACGTTGCTGAAGCTCCATGCGCATGGCTTTCTCGGTTTCAAAGTATTCATAATTACCCGTATAGAAATGAAGCTGCTGCTGGTATAGTTCAACGACTTTCGTCACCATCCGGTTAAGAAAGTATTTATCATGGCTAACGATGACTACGGCACCCTGATAATGCACAAGGTATTTCTCAAGCCATTCGATGGAGGGCAGGTCAAGGTGGTTTGTCGGTTCGTCAAGCAATAAAAGATCCGGTTGTTGAAGGATCATTTTGGCTAAAAGTACACGCATACGCCAACCACCGCTGAAAGTCCGGTATGGCCTTGACAAGTCGGCATTCGCGAATCCAAGTCCCTGTAACACCTCCTCCGTTCTATGATGAATGGTGTACCCGTCCAGGACATCCATTTCATGCAGCTTGTCGGTGTATAGATTCAGTTTCCCTTCATCATATTCCGCCTCAAGTTCTTTTCCGAGGCGTTCAATTTCCTCTTCCAGGACGAGGATCTTTTCAAATGCACCCATTCCAACGCGAAGGATGGAAGCATCGGTATCGAAACTCAGCAGGTCTTGGTGAAGATAACCTATGGTGGTACTCCTGCTTCGCTCCACGGTACCTGCAGCTGGCTTGTAACCGCCTACCAGGAGTTTGAGAAGGGTTGATTTTCCGGTGCCATTATACCCAATCAGGCCAATGCGCTCATTTGGCTGTATGTGCCAGGTGGCATCTTTGACAATGGTTCTTGCACCGAATTCGAATGTTACGTTTTGAAGGCCTGCTAGCATCAGTCAGTTTGGAGTTTGATTTCTGGAGTGCAAAGGTACGATTAAGGTTTGGTTGACCATTACTCCTACCTTTGCAAAAAATGATCGGAATGAAAAAATATGGCTTCTTAGGGCTGACCATGCTGCTTTTAGCTTGTGGTGGGGAACAAAAAGGGCATGACCACGCGACAGATATGCCGGTTTCCGAATCTACGGTCGTAACTGCCAAACCCACATCCCCGGCCATCTCTGCGATCCTAAGTTCTTACTATAGCGTAAAAGATGCACTTGTGGAAGCCGATAGCACTAGTGCAGATCTTGCAGCCAAACAATTGCT
>JBIKIB010000264.1:0-5480 GCA_044361845.1 Chitinophagaceae bacterium
AATTCCACCCGCTCCCTGCCCCCTGCATCCATACGGGTGCAGACATTCCCCCAGCATCGCATGACCGTTGCCGTTACCCTCAAACTGACGGGATGTCGAAGCGATCCACCCGTCGATCCATTGCTTTGAAGAAAACGCTCAACTCCCCAAAAAAAATTACATTTGCATCCGAATTACTGTAAAGACAGCAGAACAGAGAACACAATAACAAACAATCCACGGCCGTAGACATGAGTAATACCTACACCGACCTTGTCAAGCAGACATTCTATTTCCCGCAGGAAGGCTTCGAGATCAAAGATGGTAGCCTGCAGTTCAACGGCCTTGACCTCCGTTACCTGATTGACAAGTACGGAACCCCGCTCAAACTCACCTATCTTCCAAAGATCGGTATGCAGATCAACAAGGCGAAGGCCATGTTCGATCATGCCATGAAAAAGCATAAATACGAAGGCAAGTATTATTATTGTTACTGCACCAAGAGTTCTCATTTTTCCTTCATCCTTCATGAAGCATTGAAGCATGATATCCATCTGGAGACTTCCTTCGCGTATGATATCGAGATCATCAACAAGCTCTACGAGAAGAAAAAGATCACCAAGGAGACCCATATCATCTGCAACGGGTATAAGCAGAAGTCATACACTTCCCGCATCGCACGACTGCTGAATACCGGATTCAAGAACACGATACCCGTCCTCGACAACAAGGATGAGCTCGATATGTACAAGCGTTCGGTAAAAGTGCCCTTCAAGCTCGGCATCCGCGTCGCGGCGGAAGAAGAACCCACTTTCCCCTTCTATACTTCCCGGCTCGGTTTCCGTGCCAAGGATATACTCGAATTCTATGTCGATCATATCGAAGGGTATGAACATAAGTTCCAGCTGAAGATGCTGCATATCTTCCTGAACAAAGGCATCAAGGACGATATCTATTATTGGTCGGAACTGAACAAAGTCATCACACTCTACTGCCAGTTGAAGAAGATCTGCCCGGAACTGGACTCTATCAATATCGGCGGAGGTTTTCCGATCAAACACTCACTGGGCTTTGACTATGACTACCAGTTCATGATCAACGAGATCGTGGGTACGATCAAAAAAACCTGCAAGAGTGCCAAAGTGCCTATGCCCCATATTTACACCGAATTCGGCAGCTATACGGTCGGGGAAAGCATGGCACATATCTACAGTGTCATCGGTCAGAAGGTGCAGAACGACCGGGAGATCTGGTACATGATCGATTCTTCATTCATCACGACACTGCCGGACACCTGGGGGATCGGTGAAAAATTCCTGATGTTGCCGGTGAACAAATGGGGCAACGAATACCAGCGTGTGGTGCTCGGAGGGATCACCTGCGATTCCCATGACTACTACGATTCCGAAGAACATATCAATGAGGTCTTCCTGCCCAAACTCACGGGTGCGGAAAATGCAGCGGATGCGAAGGAACCCCTCTATGTCGGCTTCTTCCATACAGGGGCATATCAGGATCAGATCAGTGGCTATGGTGGCATCAAACACTGCATGATCCCATCCCCGAAACACATCATCGTCGAACAGGATAAGAACGGAAAGCTGGTTGATTGGGTCTATGCGAAAGAGCAGACAGCACAGAGTATGCTCAAGCTGCTGGGATATCTCTGATCGCCAACGGAGTGGGTCGGGCTGATGCTTATTTTCCTGTTTGTCGTTTCATCGGAAGTATCCTGGATGTCTTGATCCTTGTGTGTGTTGCGCTTTCTGAATCCATTACCGGTGAGTGCCCGGAACGGTATCTTTTTCAGTCAAGTCATGTGTTTTTAGGAAAGATCGAGATCCCTGACCCGTCGATGCCCGTGTCAGCCTCCCGATCAAATAGGCATAGGTCATGATGGTGCATTGCTTTTCCCGCCGTCCCCGCACAATACGCTTCTCATCCTTTCGGTTGGTGAAGGTCATGATAAATCAAAACACATGAAAAGGATCATCACATCGCTGTTGTTACTCTATTGCGTCACGGGTTCGGCACAGACGCCGGCTGACTCCGTCAGGTCGGTCATCGCATCGCTCTTCACCGCCATGTATAACGGTGACGCACAAACGATGAAGGGTATCTTCCATGACAGTGCGATGCTTGGGACCGTCATGGTCGGCACTGCCGGGGAGACGGTGTACCGGAATGACCGGATCGCTGGATTCATCAGTCAGGTCGGTCAGTTGCAAAAGGGCGTGGCGGATGAAAGGGCGGTGGTGGAACAAGTCATGGTCGATGGTCCGCTGGCGATGGCCTGGGTGCCATACAGTTTCCACTACAACGGGAAGTTCAGTCATTGCGGCGTGAACCTCATGCAGTTGGTGCGTACCGGAGGGGGGTGGAAGATCTTAACGATCACGGATACCCGAAGGAAGTCTCCCTGTGGGTGAGCTGGTGACGTCATTCAGGTGAGTTCCCGTGCTTCTCTTGTGCTGATCTTCAGTTGATCTTCAGTTTATATTTCTTGTTGACCTTGGGGTTGTTGAAATAATCATTGACGTCCTGTTGCGTAACATTCTCGAATTCCACCATGGGCAGGTCCACGAGTTGCAGCCTTGTCTGCTTGAGTTCATCGCGCATCTTCCTGGTCTTTGAAAGGATGTCAGGATCCCTTTCGCCGACCAGTGCATTTTCCGACTTCATGAAATCCAGCCGTTTGATGGCCGCACGAACCTGAGATGCGGTATTCTGTTCCTGAGTCTTGTTCGGGGCGACCGCTTCTTTGACCGGCACCAGTGTGAGGCCGATGCTTGGGAGGATCTTGGCGAAGTCCTTGGACGCTTCCGTGGTCGCAGTGGTGCTCACGATGGTGCCCGCGAGTGCCGCGGTGGAAGCCGTTACGTCGAAACCTGTTCGGGTTTTCTTGTTCGCTTTTATATTTTTGCTGACGACATAGAAGGTGAGCTTCAGGTCTTGTATGTATTTGGTGAGTTCGGCACTTACCTGGGCGTGTTCGAAGTTCTTCTGTGGGTAATTCACCCCGGGGCGGATGATCAGTGTGAGGGAAGCCGTGTCTTTATTGAAGAATTTGTCATTACCGATGAACTGCAGGATGAGTGACTTGGCCCGGGCCGTGTCGGATTCACGGATGAAGTCGAACGGGATCATCCAGAGGAATTCATCATTACATTTGTTGACGGCCTTGAAATTGTTGATCGCAGCGCTGGCATTCATCGTGATCTGCTCTATGGGGAAGGTTCCTGTTTCGCACTGGATGCGAAAGCGAACAGAATCCCCTTCTTCCAGCAACTGTACCGCATTCACCGATGGCTTGAGCCTTGAAGGGGTGATCTCCGTGCTATAGAAAAGGATCGTGAAAGTCGTGTCGACCCGCTCCGAGGCATTGTACAGATTTTGAACACCGATATCCACCTTGTAGGGGATATCGTATTTAAGTCGTCCACTTTTGAAAAATGATTTATCCGCTTTGAAATTCAAGCGCCCGCTGTTGCGTTCGATCTTCACACCGACCGGACTGTTGCGGATGTACCAGTAAAATTTCTCTGGTGATTTATTGATCTGCAGTTCGTAATCCAGCAGCGAATCGACATGGATCGTGAAGTATGGATTCAGGTTGATGATCCGCAGCACCGTGTCCTGCGGGTTTATGACGACAGGCACGGGAAGCGTCGTGTCAGCATGTATGTTGACTGGAAGGGTGTCTTTGGTCGAGGCACTTGCAGGAAAACATGAGGCAAGTAGCCCGAACGCGAGGGTAAGTATCCGGATGCTCAAATCTCTGGGGTTTTATGCTGGCAAAATTAGTGAATTACTGCGGATGTGTCCATCTCATCATCTGCAACACTTCCTTTTATCATCTTATTGTGATCCTTCCCTGTCAGGTTTTGGTCATTACCAGGCGTATTGCATCCAGCGACTGGGCAGATGATAAAAAAAGCCCTTCCTGGAATTGGAAGGGCCCTTCATCTGTATGGCAGCCGATGCCATGTCACGTTAGGAAATGCTGATCTCTTTCGGCACAAGCTTCACTTCTTCCTTTTTGGGAAGCGTGATGTGCAGGATGCCGTTCTCGTACTTTGCAGTGATCGAACTGGTATCAATGCTCTCATCGATCTTGAAGGAACGGCTGAGAGACCGGAAGGAAAACTCACGTTTCACGATTTTATCCTGTTCTTCCTTTTGTTCGACCTTTTTCTCTGCAGAGATCGTCAAAAGGTTCTTTTCAAGGTTCAGCTTGAAATCCTGCTTTTCCATGCCGGGTGCCACCACGTCAAGTGTAAATGCGTTCGCATTCTCCCTGATGTTCACGGGTGCGAATTCATTGTTGAACCGACCGTTCCATTCGTTGCCGGAGATGGTGTTGGGCAGGTTCTGGAAAATGTCTTCGAACAAACTGTTGAAGGTCTTCTCAAAAGGGCGCTGATTCAATTTTACCATGGTCATAGTTGTATGTTTTAACGTTTAAAGATTCAATTTCTATCGACACGAGTAATCCATCAAAGCAGATACCAAATGATTTTTGCTGCTTTTATGGCATTTTTGATCTTCGTGAGGCGACAAAATGTCTGCTAAAGGAAGTTGATAGTGCCAAAATGACACTTTAATGGATATAGAACTTTTGATTTAATTTTGTGTTTTAAAAGTAAATCAACACATACCATGTATCCAGCACAGATTGTAATACCGATGAAAGAGGAGTTGACCGAGAATGGTTTCGAAGAGCTCCTGACCCCGGAAGCGGTGGATGAAACCCTGAAGCAAGAGGGTACCACTTTGGTGGTGATCAATTCTGTTTGTGGTTGCTCAGCCGGCAGTGCCCGTCCGGGTGTTCTGATGGCGGTGCATAACAGCGATAAGCGCCCCGACCACCTGACGACCACCTTTGCGGGTTTTGACATCACCGCGGTGAATCGTCTTCGCGAGCACCTCTTACCTTATCCGCCCTCTTCTCCGGCCATCGCCCTGTTCAAGGACGGGAAGCTGGTCCATATGATCGAGCGGCACACCATCGAGGGGCGGCCTGCGCAGATGATCGCGCAGAATCTTATCGCAGCATTCGATGAGTATTGTAATTGAACTGATTCTTTGCAGGTAAAGCGGGGTTGAGGCCCCGCTTTTTTTTGCAGTCTGGTAGGATTCCGGAGTCATTTTGTGCGCATCTCCGCTGGAGAAGCTTTGATGAATGATTGTTACCCGCCTGTTTTTTACGATTTGGTTTCTGCGTTGTTTTTGATCTCAGATTCATTGGCTCTGCAGTCGATGTTATTTGCTTTAGGGTCTGGTGGGGTAGCTATATAATTGGTCTGAAACCTGATATTGCCGATTGCTTTTTGCGTTTTTTTAGTAACCCTTGGAGGGTGGGGGTACTCTCCAGGGGTTGGGTAACTCTTGGAGAGTGGGTATACCCTTGGAGAGTGGGGGTACTTTCCAAGGGTTGGGTAACTCTTGGAGAGTGGGTATACCCTTGGAGAGTGGGGGTACTCTCCAAGGGTTGGGTAACT
>JBIKIB010000265.1:0-5464 GCA_044361845.1 Chitinophagaceae bacterium
ACGACCATCACGCTGCGGGAGCACATTCGCCAGCGACTGTATATCCCTCGTGGATGTCGCGTTGTCGACACCGAAGTTCAGCTTATAAGTCAGGTTCTTAGTGATCTTCAATGATGGTGAAATGCTTCCGAGGACGCGGTTCGTAGTAGTGATGTCCTTATCAAGCTCAAAAGTCAGCAGCGGATTGTTGAACAGCTGGTAGGCTGCGATCGCGCCATTCGCATCATATGCAGGATAGGTCGGGTTGTTGCTGATGGCATCCCCGATGGCGGAACCGATATTCGGTCTGCGCTGCTTCGTGTTGTTGGCACTGAAGTTCACATCCACCACCAGCCTGTCGTTGAAGAATTTCTGCGTGGCATTGAAGCGACCTGAATACCTATCAAGGTCGTTGGTCTTTATGATACCCTGCTGCTTCTGCATGCCGAATGATGCGAAATAGGTGATCTTATCGGCACCACCGCTCATCGTCAGGTTGTGGTTCTGTGTAAGCGCGGTGCGGGTGATCACATCCTGCCAGTCGGTATCCCCACCCTTATCATCGAGTAAGCCTCCCACAGCTTTTACCTGCTGGCGGAAGGTTGCGGCATCATAGACCGGTAAGGCACGTGCGATCTTCGAGACACCCAGCGAAGTGCTGAAGTTCATCGTCGAAGTGCCGGCACGACCCTTCCTGGTCGTGATGAGGATGACGCCGTTCGCACCCCTGGCACCATAAATGGCGGTGGCGGATGCATCCTTCAGCACGTCCATGGATTCGATATCGGCAGGATTGATGAAATTCAGCGGATCCCCATTTCCCGTACTGGAGTTATCCAGGGGTATGCCGTCCACCACGAAAAGTGGCGTGCTACCGGTGCGTACGCCACCCGGACCGCGAATGGTGATGCCCTGGTTGCCACCCGGTTCACCACTGGCGGATACGACGTTCACCCCGGCGACCTTACCCTGCAGCAACTGCTGAGGGTTGTTGATGATTCCGCGGTTGAAATTTTCAGACTTCAAACTCTTTACAGCACCCGTAACATCCCGCTTCGACTGGGTACCGTAACCCATTACGACCACCTGCGTGAGCTCGGAGGTCGATGATTGCAGCGTAACATCCATCGTTGCACGGTTACCCACGACGAACTCCTGTGCGGCAAACCCGACATACGAGATGACCAGCACAGCCTTATCATCCGGAACCGTTATACTGTAGTTTCCATTGGCATCGGTCAACACACTCGTTCCGGTTCCCTTGACAGAGACACTGGCACCTGAAAGTCCGGCACCGGTGGCACCATCTGTAACACGTCCCCGCAGGATCCTTTCCAGATATCGTGCATGACTTCCTACATCACCCGCACCCGGTGATGCGTACACCTCCGCAATTATACCGGACATAAGGCCGGTCAGCAACAGGCATGACAGCCAGATCGTCCGAACGGAACATGGGATTTTTTTTCGCATAGCTTGATTTTTGGTTTAATGTTCAATTTGGCAAATTTGCAGTAAAAAGGAGGGAGACCTGGGATTTGGATATGATTAAATCGTTAAGTGAAAGCATAGGTCATTCACCTACATAAATTCCAGTCATTTGATTTTCAGCAATAAAAATAAGAAAATTTTGATAAAATGCAACCCAGCAGGGATTTTTGCAGCAAATGGTTGCGGGTCGTATGACCTTGATAAAATCCTGAAAAAATTGGTCATGGTGCAGGGCTCAATGGAATTCCCTGATCTCCGGAACCAGCAGATTTTCTGATATCCATCTGGTGAGCTGGTCCAATGATGCATCTATCGTTGCGCTTCCTGTCTCGATCAATATATCAGGGTTCACGGGTGGTTCATAGGGGCTGTTCACACCGGTGAAATCAGTTATCTTACCTTCCATGGCTTTTTTGTACAGCCCCTTGACATCCCTTTGCATACACTCCTTCACAGTTGCCGATACATGCACTTCGACGAATGATCTTTTCCCGATGATCTCCTTTGCCCGAAGCCGGTCCTCTTCATAAGGAGAAATGAAGGAGGCGATCACGATCACACCCGCATCGTTGAAAAGCCTTGCCGACTCGGCCACCCGGCGGATATTCTCTTTCCGGCCTTCCCTGCTGAAATCAAGGTCGCGGTTGAGGTGCAAACGTGTATTGTCACCATCGAGGATATAGGAATGGATCCCCTTATGATGAAACCACTCATCCAATGCAAGTGCCAGCGTGGATTTCCCCGAAGCCGACAGTCCGGTCATCCAGATGGTGAAAGCAGGATGCCCCATCAGCTCCGACCTTTTTCCCCGGTCGATGGAAAAATACTGCCGGAATAAATTCTCTCCTTTCCGGCTATCAGGCTTATGACGCGAAAGGACGACAGGCAAGCCATACCGCACCCTGACCCATAACCTTTCGTGAAAAAAATACAACAGGATCTTGGTGATCAGCTCTATGCCACCGATCTGCAGACCGACAGCAGGCTTCCCCGTCACAAAAGTCCCGATCAGTACCGTGTCGATCGACCCTACCACACGCCAGGTGATGGACTTCAACAAATGCCGCTTGACGGTGGGGTCTTTTCGATATAAATTGAAGAGAAGATCAAATGCCATCAGATCAAAATGAAGGACCAAGTTAGCGTTTCATTATTTCAGATGCAAGGCAGGGCATCATGAATGAACTATGCCATAAGGATCGGCATATCCGGATGAAGAAAACAAGGTCTTCCTGTACCGACACCTTCGAAAAATCAACTCCAGCCCACAGGCTCCGACTCCGTTCTGAATAATGCATAATCCACCAGACTGCGGGCTTCTTCGATGCTGATATATGGGATTTCCACCACTCCGCCAGCCGTCTCAAAACGTACCGTGGCCAATCCACTTCTTTCCTGGAAGATATTCTGCTGCACGACAGCATGTTGAAGTTTCTCCCATTTGAACAGCGTGACACGCTGCCCCCAAGTGCTTTCGTAACATTCCAGCCCATTCACCCCCGACCAATAGCGGAAATTGCGCTGGAACAGCACAGATGTAACGGACTGATAAGCCAGATAGATCAGCAAAAAAAGTGCATACCCATGGAGCCATTGATACGCGACGATACCCGCCAGCAAAGTCACAGGGAGATGATTCACGAGGATCTTTCTTTTCGCGTACGCAGGGTGTATCCGCTTCGCGGGTACTGAGGCAGAAGGCCTGTCGGATATGTACAATGATATGAGCCTTTCCGCCTGCTCGGCACGCAGGGTGGGGAATTGAATATGAAGTCCCTTGGCATCCGGACCACCGGCCGTGCGCATCTCGAAAAGACGGATCCCGAACCAACGCTGTAGCGGAAGCGAATGCCAGTTCACGAGTTGCATCTTCCGTTTCGGTAATGCCTGCTGCTTTTTACGCAGATAACCGGAAGAAACGGTGATGCCACTACCGTCTACGAATACCCGAAGTTCATGATACTGCAGCATTGTCCGCACAACGGACGCCAGCATGGATATGCCCACTACCATCGCCAGGGAGGCAGTGATGATCTGCCATGTGGGGTCGAAATCAACGTTCATGGACTCCCAGAAACCAATCGCTTCAACGCCGAACAGCTCCCCAAAATCCCGCATTTGCACGAAGACGAACCCGGCAAGCAACAAAAATGCCTTGAGATGATTGGCCGTGAGTCCGACCTTCAAAAGTTCAGCTGTGGTGAGGCGCAGCAAGGGTTCCGGACCGCCTGGCGATGCATGAAGGCCATCCTTTCTTCCCTGCAGGAGCGTGCTCCGCAAGGCTTCCGCATCCTGCAAGCCTAATGCATCGATGGATACTTCCATCTCCGTGGTACCCGGACTGTCAATGGTGACCCTGGTCGTTCGGGTAAGGGTATTGAAAAAATGCTGCTCGAAATGGACAGCCTGCACTTTTTCAAGGGGGATGGTGATCTTTTGCTTATCCAGGATCCCGCTACAAACGACCAATTGTCCGTTTTCGACCCGGAAACGAAAAAAATAATACCTCAACACCGACAAAAGCAGTATCAGGAACGTGATCAAGAGGATCAACCACCCAATATGATCGGGTTTGTCGTCATTCCTGCCCAGGAGCGATGCCAGGAGTAAAGGCATGGCCACTGTCAGGGATTCACGAAGGAACCTGATGGCTATGATGCCAAGTGCGGCGGGAGACTGCTTTTGGGGTTTACTCCAGTCCCTCATCCGTTTGCAGGGGTTTGATCTTACTGATGATCAGTTCCTTCAAAGCTTCTGCGTCTTCATGCCTGAGGCCGTGAATGGTGATGTCTGACATGTCTGAGGCGGCGGTGTGAAACGCCAGCGTAGCCAATCCGTATTGCCTGTCGATCGGGCCACTATTGACCACCGCATGCTGGATCCGGCTGAATGGCACGATGTGCAACTCCCTGTTGATCCAGCCGGTCCGGTACAACACATCGTGTTCCCGGACAGCATAGCTCTTTCTCCTGAAGGAACCCGTGCCGAGAACAACCGTAAGAAGTAAAAGCATCAGGTATGTTGCGATCGTGATCGTCAGGAACAACGGCTTTCGGAGCACCGGAATGAAATAAATTGCAGCGATCACCAACAAAAGCAGCACCCCGAAAAGGATCGCCCAATAGATACGCAGTGTTTTCAGATAGTCCGGCTCAATGGGAGTGAACTGCACGTCACTGGCACGTGGTATCCCGTCAGTATAGATCTGTGGGTTTGTGAATTCCATCTGTTTTTCATCAAATAAGAAGCCTGGTGAAACTACCACATCTTTTCATCAAAACAATGGTATGGATACCGGTTGATGGCGTACATGCCGGCTGAAACTATGGTTTTTTATATGGATAGGGCAGGACACCAACAGCAACCAACCGACTCACGATGTGCCGGCCCACCCGAGCACCCTGATCCTGTCCCGCTTCTATGGCATCCCGGAAATGAATCCCCCCGTACAACCTCGAAATACCGGCCTCCGCTGCCGCAGCACGGAGTGAAGGGAACCGGCGGGGAGATAGTTCGAAGATCACCTCGGTATCATCCGTATAGGCAAGGTCTTCTCCCAGCAGATAGGATAATATTTCAGCAGAGGCGGAGGATATGACGGAATGCCCGCTGGTGTATTCGGGAAAGGGAGGGGTCTGCAGCAAGGGTTGCCAGCGTATGTCGATGACCGCGTTGATCACGGATTCCGGCCGTACCCTGTCGGTGGCAAATTTTTCGTTCCAGCAAGCAATGAAAGCATCATACAGGGTGATGGCCTCCAGCGCCAGCAATTGTATCCGCTGCCGGTACGGGATCTTACGCTGCTCCGCTGCGATGCAGGCGATATTCATCCAATGGCCACCGGGGCTGATCTTTTTGAAGCCCAGTGTCATATGACCAGAACTGGCGACCACGAACGGATTACAGTCCCAGAACCCGGCGACCTCCCTTTGCCCGGGATCGAGCGTACCGGAAACCTTGTATACTTCATCGGTCAGCCGCCTGAAAGCGGAAC
>JBIKIB010000266.1:0-5449 GCA_044361845.1 Chitinophagaceae bacterium
AAAACACACCCCAAACACCCGGGCATGGGCCAGGCCTCATATATGCTTGCGTCACGAAAATGGGCAAGGGTAAACGATAACAACGGAAGCATCAGAAAAGACCTTCCCGCGAACACCATCCCCGGCATCCAAAAAACCTGCATGGACATCATCGGGAAATTTCCCGGCTCGGAAGGTGCGCGCAACTGTGAACGGCTCCTGGCAGAAGTGGAAGCCCAACGGCTTTCGCTGCAGGCCGAAAGAGTCAATATCCCCGGCGAACCCTTCCGGCTCCTGGTGCAATTCAGGAACATCAAACACCTGCATTACCGGGTCATCAATATCCCGGATTCCTTAAGGGATAAAAACATCGACCGCTCGGGTGATGCATATTGGGAGGAACTGCGAAAACAAACATTCATCAAAGAAGTCAGCCAGCCGTTACCGGTCACCACAGACATGAAAATGCATTCCGTTGAACTGCCCATAGACGCACTCCCGGCAGGTCACTATGCCATCTTCGCAAGTACCGACAATTCATTCCTTCCAAAACAACACCCATTATCGGTCATCTACCTCCACGTCTCCGCCTTATCCTGGATACACAGGGGGCAGGATTATTTTGTCCTGAACAGGAACACAGGCAAGCCGATATCGTCGGCAGTCGTGGATGTATGGACAAGCAGTTATGACTACAACGATAGAAGAAACAGGCTTGAACTGCTCGAAACACTCAAAACCGATCTTGACGGATATTTCCGCATGCCCTCAGCACCGTATAGATACGGCGGGATGATGGTAGAAGTGAAGATCCCAAATGACAGCCTTCGGTTGGAAGAACCAGGCTATAGGACCCACTCCGATAACCAGCATTGGATCAACGATGAATATGAATATGAACGTCACCACCGGAGATTGTTATTGTTCACCGACAGGAGCATATACCGTCCCGGACAGTCCGTACATGTCAAAGGCATTCTCGTCACCCGGGATTTTGTCACGAAAAGACCCAAGGTGATCACCGACCGGCAGGTATCGATCATACTCGCCAATGTCAACGGAGAAGAAAAAGGGACACTGGATGCACAGACCAGTGAATATGGCACTTTCAAAGGCAGCTTTCTGCTACCTGAAAATGGACTGACAGGTCGCTTCACGATACGGGAAAGGGATCAATACTATGGGGCAACGGTACAGGTCGAAGAATATAAAAGACCGAACTTCTACGTCGAATGGGAAAAGCCAAAGGAAGAATTCAAGGTATCCGACACCGTTATGGTCAGGGGATCCGCCATGGCTTATGCCGGCAGCAGCACCAATGGGGCGAAGGTCAGCTACAGGGTGACCCGCGTCGCCCGGTTCCCGTATCCATGGAGATTCTACGGATACGATCTGCCGGAAGGCCGGGATATGGAGATCACCCACGGCGAGACGCGCACATCCAACGACGGATCGTTCAGCCTGCGGTTCAAAGCCATTCCCGACAAGACCATCGACAGGTCCACCCTGCCGGTCTTCGATTATAAGATCATCGCTGATGTGACAGATATCAATGGAGAAACGCGCTCTGCCGAACAGATCGTATCGATAGGATACCACAGCCTCGACCTGTCGATGCAAGCAACCGGAAAACAAGACTTCCCGAACGACAGGGACATGCCGGTGATGATCTCCGCAAAGAATATTTCCGGGGTTCCGCAGACCATATCAGCGAACATCAGCCTTTACCCGCTAAAGGGTCCCGACAGACTGATCCGTTCCCGCTACTGGGAGGCAGCTGACACCTTCGTACTATCTGAAAAAGAATACTCCGCCCTTTTCCCACTGGATGAATTCGCCCATGAGACGCGTCGCGAAAACTGGAAGAAAGGCGATGCCATCATGAAAAAATCCGATACGATCAAGGGCATGGGACATGCGGTGAGCATCCCGACGAAAGACCTCAAGGCGGGATGGTATCGTCTTATCGCAGAAGCTAAGGATGTATCAGGAGAGATCGTCACGACCCAGGAAGACTTCCTCGTAGCGGACAGCAAGACCGGCGTTTCCGACAAATATGGATATTTCAGTTATAACCTGATGAAGAATCCCGCCGAGCCGGGGGATGAAGCATCCCTGCAGGTCAGCACCGGGGCCGATGACCTGTGGGTCATACAATTGCTCGATGGATACGACGATGCGAAAGTCCCGGAAGCATACCGGAAAAAAAATGTGAAACCCCAGGCGATCGTGGCCTATCCGAGTCCGGTCCATCCCTTCCGTTTCATCACCATGAACCGTGAATCGAAAAAATACAATTTCCCGGTGACCGATAAAGACCGGGGAGGATTTGGCGTGAGTCATGCATTCGTAAAACACAATCGCTTCTTCGCGCAACACGATATCCAGCAAGTGCCATGGTCAGACAAAGCACTCGATATCCGGTTCCTTACGTATAGGGACAAGACGGAGCCGGGAAACAAAGAGCAATGGAGCATACAGGTGAAAGGCCCGAAAGGCGACAAAGTGGCCGCGGAAGTACTGATGTCGATGTATGACGGTTCTCTCGACCAGTTCCTCCCACACACATGGAGCAAGCCGGATCTATTTGAAAGATATCCGACCCGATTCGACCTGTACCAGTTCAAACCATGGTCGTCATCGAATGGATTCAGCATGCAGGAAGCAGAAACGATCGATGCCACAAAAAAGGACATCAAGCCATTCGTCAAGAATTTCGATAAGCTGCTATGGGAGGATCGACCTGATCAGATCATGATCGGCTATGGCAGATCAAGTGCAAGGGTGATGGCGATGCCGGCCATGGCTGACTCGGCCGTCATGATGGAGAAGTCACAGATGGTCGCCATGCCGCCGGCAGAAGATGAAAACAAGGATGCACTCAATGAAGCGGTGCCGGCGGAGAAAACAAATACAAAAGAGAACCCGGCATCTGCGACAAATGTTCAGGTGCGAAAAGACTTCCGGGAGACTGCCTTTTTTCTGCCGGACATGAAGACCGATGCAG
This sequence comes from Chitinophagaceae bacterium, assembly GCA_044361845.1. Taxonomy (GTDB): domain Bacteria; phylum Bacteroidota; class Bacteroidia; order Chitinophagales; family Chitinophagaceae; genus Pollutibacter. Next base: position 2,987 of record JBIKIB010000266.1, read on the forward strand.
AGGGAAATGTGAGTTTCAACTTCACGATGCCGGAGGCGGTGACACAATGGAAATGGCAGGTATTCGCCCACACCAAAGACCTTGCCATGGGGCTTCAATCGAAACTGGTCGTTACACAGAAACAACTGATGGTGCAACCCAATGCCCCGCGTTTCTTGCGTGAAGGCGATCAGATCGTCATCCCTGCACGCATCACGAACCTGTCAGAGAAAGAAGTCAGCGGGGAAGCCGAACTGCAGTTATTCGATGCGGAAACTGGCAATCCTGTGGACGGATATTTCAACAATATCTTTGCGAAGCAATACTTCACCGCAGCGGCCAAACAGGGCTCGGCCGTGAACTTCAACATCACCGTTCCCGGGAATTTCAGCAAGCCGATCAGATATAGGATCATTGCAAAAGCAGGTGCTTACAGCGATGGAGAAGAGAAGACCATCCCCGTGCTGAGCAACCGAATGCTCGTGACGGAGTCCATGCCCTTTCAGATGAAGGGCAATGGCACGAAGACCTTCCGTTTCGAGAAACTGCTGCAGTCGGATGGCAGTCCCTCACTCACACATCATCGGTTGACGGTGGAGTATAGTGCGAATCCCGCCTGGTATGCCGTATTGTCCCTACCCTATCTCACGGCTTATCCTTATGATTGCGCCGAGCAGTCCATGAACAAGTTTTATGCGAATGCCCTTGCCGCGAAGATCGCCGGCTCTACGCCAAAAATAAAAGCATACTACGACCGCTGGGCGACGGATACTGCAAACGGAAAAAACCAGGCACTGACGGGTAACCTGTCGAAGAACAAAGAACTCAGGGATATCCTGCTGGAAGAAACCCCCTGGGTGCTGGATGCGAAGGATGAGGATCGTCAACGCAGGGATATCGCTGCATTGTTCGATATGGCAAGGCTTTCCAGGGACCTCGACATGTCGTTCGAACGCTTTCGCCGTGCACAATCACCCAATGGAGGCTTCGTGTGGTTTCCCGGTGGACCCGAAGACCGGTACATGACACAGTATATCCTCACAAGCCTGGGCAGGCTGCAAAAGGCGGATGCCATCCCGCAGCAGTTAAAGGAAGGCGTGAACGGGATTGTCACTAACGGGCTCGACTACCTGAAAAAAAGAATGAAAGAAGACCATGACCGGCTCATCAGCACCAAGGCCGACATGACACGCGAGCAGATCGGCAGTCTTCAGATCCAGTGTCTCTACACATTCAGTTGTTTCCCGGAAATACAGATCGGTGACGCTTACGCGCCGGCATTCGAATTTTACAGAAAACAGGCCGCACAGTTCTGGGCACAGCAACCGAACCTGCTGCAGGGGATGACGGCGATGCTCCTGTACAGGGGTGGTGACAAGAAGAACGCGACTGCGATCATCCGGTCGTTGCAGGAAAGGGCCGTGAAGAACGAAACACTCGGCATGTACTGGAAAACGAATGCCCCCCGCTGGTACTGGATGGACGCACCGGTGGAGACACAGTCGATGCTGATCGAAGCGTTCTCCGAAGTTGCCGCCGATGACGCATCCGTATCGATGATGAAGCAGTGGCTGCTCACCCAAAAACAGACGAACCGATGGGAGTCGACACGCGCCACGGCGGAAGCATGCCACGCCCTGCTCATGAAAGGAACGGACTGGCTGAATGAGGACCGTGTGGCGGCGATCACCGTCGGCACAACGAATCCCGTGACCTTCAGCAGTGTGGATGGTGAAGCCGGTACGGGCTATGTGCGATCCGTCATCGATGGTGACAGGCTCGGTCCCGATAAAGGCAATATAAAAATAAATATAAGCGGTTCCGGTAAGAAGGAAACAGCAAGCATCTCATGGGGTGCTGCATATTGGCAGTATTTCGAGCACATGGACCGCATCACCGCATCAGCATCTCCTTTATCGATCGTGAAGAAGATCCTCAGGGAACGCAATACCGAAAAAGGACCGGTACTGGAGTCGGTGAATGAGGGGGAATCATTTAGTGTAGGGGATAAACTGATCGTACGCATCGAGCTGCGCAGTGACCGGGACATGGAATACGTGCACCTCAAGGATATGCGTGCTTCCGGCACAGAGCCCGTGAATGTACTCAGCGGATACCACTGGAAAGGTGCGCTTGGATATTATGAGAGTACAAGGGATGCCGCCACGAATTTCTTTTTCAACGCTGTCCCGAAAGGCACTCACGTCTTCGAATACCCGCTGTTCGTGAGTCATGAAGGGCGATTCTCCGTCGGGCTCGCCACAGTCGAATGCATGTACGCACCCGAGTTCAGGGCGCATAGTGAAGGGATGACGATCAGGGGAAAACAGTGATGGGATCATGACATATTGCATGAGGGCGCATCACGCGTAGGATTTCCGCTATGGATGTCGGTACGATGCATGAGGATATGCCTGGGATGTCAAAAGGGATAACCGAATTCAAGCGGGTGAAAGTCATCCGAAGCATATCCTCTGTGTGCAT
>JBIKIB010000030.1:0-17520 GCA_044361845.1 Chitinophagaceae bacterium
TTGAGCGCATCGGAGAGGTGATCGCCTATGAGATCAGTAAGTCCATGGCATGGGAGGATCGTGAGATCACCACGCCTTTGGGCATATCAGTCTGCAAACAGTTGATACAACAACCGGTATTGGCAACGATCCTCCGTGCAGGCCTTCCACTCCATCAGGGTATGTTGAATTATTTCGACAAGGCCGATAATGCATTCATCTCCGCTTATCGAAAGCATAATCGTGACGGGAGCTTCGACATCGCCCTGGAATACGTCTCCTGCCCTTCACTCGAAGACAGGACCCTGATCCTTTGCGATCCCATGTTGGCAACCGGATCCTCCCTTGTGAAGACGATCCACATGCTGAAAGAAGAAGGCCAGGCAAAAGAGGTGCATGTCGTCGCCGCGATCGCCTGTTCAGTGGGCATCGAATATGTCAGAAGGGAACAACCGAATGTGAAAATTTGGTGCGGCGCCATTGACGAAGAGCTAACGGCAAAAGGGTACATCGTGCCCGGTCTGGGTGATGCAGGGGATCTGGCATATGGAGAGAAAATCCAAAATTGAATCCGATTCATTTCAGAAAAACCAGTTCGGCCAAATGAAACAAATCATTAGCATTCTTTTCCTGGTGATGGCCCTCAACCATGCAGGAAGGGCACAGGATCCGCATTTCTCTCAGTTCTTCTCCTCTCCACTCACACTGAATCCTGCATATACCGGTCTTTTTGACGGAAATTTCAGGGTTGCGGGCAACTACCGCAACCAATGGCCAACCATCAACAATGCATTCACCACGGCAACCGCTTCCTTCGATATGCCTGTCATGCAAAAAAGATTGCCGGAATACGACAGATGGGGTGTGGGTTTGATCGGCCTAAACGATCGCTCCGGAAATAAGATCCTCAACAACAACCATATAGCCATATCCACTGCATACCACAAAGCACTGGATGAGAACGGATACCACCAACTCACAGTCGGTTTTCAGGGTACGTTCACATCCAAACAACTGGACGTCACAAAAGCGGACTTCGAAGATGAACTGACGGCCCTGGGCTTCACCGGCGTTACATCAGAAGTGCTGGGCAATAGCAATAAGGTCAATATCAGTTATTTTGACCTGAACGCAGGCCTCCTCTATTCGGGCACGACAAACGGAGAGAATAATTTCTACCTCGGCGCATCGGTCTACCATGTCAACCGGCCCAATGAAAGTTTCCTGGGAGGCAGCTTCATCCTGGAACCACGTGTCACCATTCATGGCGGTGGTTACCTTCCCCTCGACTTCAACAAGACCCTGCACACAAGCTTCATCCACCAGCGTCAGGCAGGAACTTACGAAACGGTCATAGGTGCATCCTTGTCGTTCAACGTCACCGGTGACGAATACAATCCCATCGAACTGTACACCGGCCTATGGTACAGATTGCAGGATGCGATCATCCCGTACGTTGGGCTTGAATTCGGGGCTTTTAGGCTTGGATTCTCATACGACCTGAACAATTCTTCCCTAAATACGGCATCCAACCGCCGCGGAGGTTCGGAGATCTCGCTGATTTATGTCCGCAAACCGGTCGATTGGTACAAACGGAAGATGCATTGCCCCAAGTTCTGACACCGTTCCGGGGATAGGGCGTGCCTTATGCCCAATTCACGATCCTCCTACACCGTCCACACCCGAGCAGCTCAATAACGGTTCCGCCTACCCGAAACAGGCCGATCTGCACGTCACGGACTCATGATCATGATTTCCTGCCACTCACACATGGATGTCCACGCAGGATGAACCGGTATGGCAACAGTGCATCCTCGCCTGCATAGTCCACACCGATCCTGGGCGTGGCAAGGATCGTACTTTTATCCGCTATATATCCATCATCCCCCAGGAAAAAAAGAGCCCCTGACAATGCAAGACCAGTGTGCTTCGTCGAAATACCGAGCGCCTTCGACAATCTTCCCGGCCCTGAACAGAGCTGGTTTTCTCGCAAACGACCTCCTGTGCGGCGTTGCATGACATCCACGCCATCCATGGGCTCGAGTGCACGGATCAACACGGCGTGCGGGACATCCACGACATTCGTCACCACATTGCACAGATGATGTATACCATAACAGAGGTATACATATGCCAGTCCGCCAGGTTCGTACATCACTTTGGTGCGTTCCGTCAATCGTCCGCCGTAGGCATGGGATGCCCTGTCGGATACCCCTGCATAAGCCTCCGTCTCGACGATTCGCCCGGAAGTCGTCAGGCCCTCGAAACATGTCACAATGACCTTGCCTAGCAAGTCACGGGCAATGACATGCACAGCATTCCGCTGGAAGAATGAAAAGGGGATAATTTTCACAGCAGGCCTTTTATTCTTGATAAATGAGTTAAGTTTGGATGTGTACCAAGCATCTGCACAGATATACGAACAAATGTAAAATAACTCCGATTGCTGAAGGAAATCGTCATTGCCATAAATTCCTATTTCAAGGCACATCGTTTCATCAAGGAGCATCGCCTCTGGAAATGGATCCTTGTGCCGGGAATCATCTATGCCATATTGTTCGCTACGAGCATGTACTTCTTCGGACAATCAGCCAATAGCGTCATCCAGTACTTCTCTGACCTCATAGGCATCAAAGACTGGATGCAAAAATGGGAGAACACCTGGCTTGGATTCTTCTTCACGTTCACCGCGATCATTTTCTGGATGATCCTGATGTTTTTTTATTTCTCGCTTTTCAAATTCATGTGGCTGATATTGGGCTCGCCCATTTTCGCATACCTGAGCGAGCGGACATCCGCCATCATCGAAGGACGCGAATACCCTTTCAGCCCCGGGCAGTTTTTCCGTGATATGCTCCGGGGTGTGCAGGTGGCCCTGAGGAATACGCTATGGCAGACCATCTACACCATATCCATCCTGATGTTCTCTTTCATTCCGATCATTGGATGGACCACTCCCATCCTGGCCCTTTTTGTAGAATGCTACTACTATGGCTTCTCCATGCTCGACTATAACTGCGAACGGAGAAAGATGAATGTCGCTGCCAGTTTTGAATATGTGGGTAACCACAAAGGTCTCGCCATCGGCAATGGCATTGTGTTCTATCTGATGCATGCCGTCATCATCATCGGCTGGATACTCGCTCCATCCTATGCCGTGATAGCCGCTACGATCAGTATGCACGAACAGGAAAGAAAATGAATACAAGTGAACCAAAGCCCCAAGGACGGTCCGCTGAAAAAAGCGCTGTCGTTTACATGATCCCCACCATTCTTGCTGATGACGGATACCACGCCATACCGGCACAGGTGACGGATTGTGTGAAAAAATGCGATGTTTTTTTCACAGAAAACCTGAGGACCACAAGGCGATACCTGAAAAAACTCATGCCGGACATCGTCATCGACGACCACCAATGGCAGGAGATACAAAAAGGGGATGCTGATATGCGCAAGGCCTTTGCAGAAGCATTACGTACAGGACAGACCATTGGAATCCTAAGCGAGGCGGGATGCCCGGGCGTAGCGGATCCAGGACAGGAACTGGTCTCCATGGCACAGGCTGCAGGTGCCCTCGTGAAACCCCTGACCGGACCGAACTCCATCCTGCTCGCCCTCATGGCCAGCGGGATGAACGGACAACTATTCCGCTTCAACGGCTATCTGCCACTGGACGCCGAACGCCGCATAAAAACCCTGAAACAACTCGAAGCGGATTCCGAAAGGACCGGATGCACACATATATTCATTGAAACACCTTACCGGAATGATGCCATGCTCGAAAGCATCATACAAACATGCAAACCTGAAACCCGGTTATGCGTTGCCGTGAGCATCACATCCGCTACGGAAGACATCAGAACGATGACCTTGGCCCGTTGGAAAAAATCAACACCTGCACTGCATAAGATCCCTGTCATTTTCCTGCTCTCAGCATGAATGTAAGGTCGATGATATAAGCTCATTAAAAAAGATCTTCAGAGCCCGTACTGGCTCACGAGGTAGACCATACCGGCCATCACCACCGCGCCTAAATTCAGTTCTCTTGGACTGACCGCTTCAAACACATCAGAAGCGGCATGATGGACATCGAAATATCGTTGAGAATCCGGCGTGAAACCGGCAAGGGCGGTACCCAATGTCCGCAGCGGACCGATATCAGCCCCGCCGCCGCCTGAGACAATATCTGATGCGCCGTAAGGATGGAAAAACTGCCGCCATGAATACACTTTTGAAAACTGTTCCGGGGTCGCGGATACGCCAAATCCCCGCGGAGTGAATCCTCCGGCATCGCTTTCCAGCGCGAAAATGAATTTCCGGTCTTCCTTCCCGGCGGCTTCTGCATATGCCATCCCCCCCCGCAGCCCGTTCTCCTCATTCATGAACATAACGGCACGGATCGTGCGTTTCGGCCGGATGCCAAGGGCTTTCATCACCCGGATGACTTCAATGCTCTGCACACATCCAGCCCCATCGTCATGCGCTCCTTCACCCAGATCCCAACTGTCGAGATGCCCACCCACGGTGATGACCTCTTCAGGGAATTCAGTACCCCGCAGTTCTCCCACCACATTGTACGACAATACATCAGGGAGCATCTGCCCATTCGTCCGGAACCAGCCATCGCGAACAGCTCCCTTCCGCAATGCTTCGCTCAGCATCTCGGCATCCCTTGTGCTGATGGCGATGGCCGGCAGTCGGGGAAAGGAATCATTGTAGCGTGTGGTGCCTGTATGCGGGTAGTCGTCAACGTTAGATGCCAGAGAACGGATGACAACACCTTTCGCACCATACCTGGCAGCCATGGAAGGCCCATTGCCCCGGTACGTCCCGGCCTGACCGTAAGCCCTGAAGGTCTGCACCTGCGTTGGGTCCATCGGATGATTGAAGAATACGATACGGCCTTCGACACCTCCCCTGCCAAGCCGCTCCAGTTCCTGAAAGTCGCGGACTTCGACGATCACGCCACGGATACCATTCGCGGGTGTACCCACAGAATTGCCGAGGGCTGCTGCGTTCAGCGGAATCTTCCTCCCGTCTGCCATCGTGATACTTGCTTCTTCCTTCGCACCACGTACCCATTTCGGTACCATGCAGGGCTGCAGGAACACCGTGTCAGCACCTGCTTCTCGAAGCATACGGGCCGTCTCCACAACGGCTTTCTCCGCACCATCGGATCCTGAAAGCCGGGGCCCTACCTGCTTGCACAGGAAGCGAAGATTCTCATATGCCTTGCCGTTACGTAAAATCTCATCCGAGATCCGGCGGATCAATACGGAGTCCGCGGATGACTGCGCCGACAGGATCACCGGCACCAAGATGACCGCGATACAGGCCATTCGGGTCATGCGATTCAATTGTAACATGGTCAATAGCGGGGGGTTATATCGGTGATCGAGATGATGCTATCAACCACATAACGGCTGTACCCCCTCCAGGGCAACGCACCATTATACTCCTTGTAATGCAGATTGAACATCTTCCCGTCATTCGTCATAAGCTCCTTCGCGATCCGCTCATCAACGATGGAAAAATCGAAGTCGTAAGACTGTACCGTATTGGGAGATTTGGAACGCAGGCCCGACTGGATGAGCTTCCCTTCGTATGTTTTGAAAACGTATCCTTTTTTCACGAGATAATTCAATTCTCCTGACTTTGCACCTTCGCCGAATACAAAAAAGAATTTCCAATAGAAGAAACCCGCACCGATCAGCAAGAGGATGAAGATGATGGACAAAATCGTACTGCGCATGAAATTGTGTTTATGGCTGAAAAATAACGAATCTTCATGACATTATCGTGTGTACGGATCCTGACAGCAACAGCACAAGTCGCGTCCCTCGGGGATTCTGCCAATAATACTTACCTTTGTAGTTCTTCTCTAAATCATCAATCTGCCACCATGAATATTGGGATCGTATGTTATCCGACTTTCGGGGGGAGCGGTGTCCTGGCAACCGAACTGGGGAAGGCCCTGGCGGACAAAGGACACAATATCCACTTCATCACCTACCAGCAGCCCGTCAGGCTGACCGGCTTCAGTGCCAATATCTTCTATCACGAAGTACATGTACCGACCTATCCTTTGTTTGATTTCCCGCCCTACGAAACAGCACTTGCAAGCACGATGGTGGACGTGATCCGAAACAACCACCTCGATCTGCTGCATGTGCATTATGCCATTCCGCATGCGGCGGCGGCATACATGGCCAAAAGGATCCTGGAACCGGAAGGCATCCGCATCCCGGTGATCACGACCCTGCATGGTACAGATATCACACTTGTCGGAAAGGATAAAACCTATGCACCTGTCGTTACTTTCTCCATCAACGAGAGCGATGCCATCACGGCGGTATCTGAAAACCTGCGGAGTGAAACATACGCGAACTTCCGCATCCACAAGGAAATAGAAGTCATCCATAATTTTGTCGACATCGAACGCTTCAGCAAGAAACCCATCGATGCATTCCGGAAAGTCATCGCCCCAAATGGCGAACGGATCGTGCTGCATGCTTCAAACTTCAGAAAGATCAAGCGCATCGGGGATGTCATCGACATCTTCTCAAAGATCCGAAAGGAAATCCCCGCTAAACTTCTTTTGGTGGGTGACGGCCCCGAAAGGCCTGCAGCAGAAGACCAGATCCGCCAGTTGGAACTTTGCGATGATGTCCGCCTGCTGGGAAAACAACAGGATATGGAAGAGATCTATGCGATATCCGACCTCTTCCTCTTGCCATCTGAATACGAGAGTTTTGGACTGGCGGCCCTCGAAGCCATGGCAGGGGGTGCACCGGTCGTCTCAGCCAACGTGGGTGGACTGCCAGAGATCATCATCCCGGGCAAGAACGGCTACATGGGTGCTGTCGGGAACGTGGAGGAAATGAGCAGGATGGCTGTGGATATCCTGAAAGATGACGAAACACTTGCAGGTTTCCGGGATGAAGCAAGAAAGCAAGCCAGACACTTCGACATATCGAACATCGTACCGAAATATGAATCACTATACGAACGTTGCATCGCAGAGATGTGATCCATCATCCCCTGGTGAGATCAATCTGGATATCTGAAAGATCTGGCTTCAATTTGCCAGTGGAAGAAACACAAAATCCTGTATGAAGTTGATCTGATCACCTCGACTTCAGCCATCCCTGAGGATCCACAAAAGTGCTCTCGTTATTCACCACGAAGAGGATCTCTCCATCTCCATCATCATTGACACCGGCCCTGCCTATCAGCTGCCCCATGGTCACCTGTGTGCCCTTTGAGACGGATACTGAAGAGAGATTGTAGTATGTTGTGAAATATTTACCATGCTTGATGGTGACCGCCTGGCTGCCAGCCACATCGAAAACCGAAGATACCACGCCTTCAAAGACAGCCTTTACCGTAGCCCCCTGCTGGGTACCGATGGTGACGCCGATGTTATCTTCCATCAGCTTGGTACCTTCAATGCTTCGCTTGCCGAAGCCCGAAGTGATGGTACCCACTTCCACCGGCCAGGGCAGGTTCCTTCGGTTGTTTTCAAAACCCACTGATACCCGGGTGACCTCCGGAGTGCTCTCCAGCACTGTTGTTTTTCGAACGGTCGCCGCAGGCTTGGGAGCTGTCGTCGTCGTTGCCGGAGCCTTAACGGCACCGCTCTCGTTCGCGGCCTTAGCCTTGGCGGCGTTCTCCAGTGCGACTCGCTTCGCTTCTTCAGCAGCCGCTTTTTTTCGGGCATCTTCTATCTCACGCCTCACGATCGCAGCGATGGCATTCTGAAGGTTCTTGTCAAGTCGCTTCTTCGCATCCAGCTCTTTGAGCAACTCCTTTTCCCGCGCCTTCAACTTATTGACAAATCCCGCTTTTTCATTCTTTTCCTCTTCCAGGATCTGCTTTTGTTTGTTCTGCTCTTCGAGTGCCTTGTTCTTTTCCTGCTTGTTCTGCGACAACTGGTTCTTTTTTCTTTCCAGCTCCGCTTTTGTCCTGCTGATATTTGCCACCTGATCTTCCCGGTACTTGCGATAACTTTTAAGGTACGCAACGCGCTTCACGGCATCATTGAAGCCTGAAGAGGTGAAGATGAAGTTCAGCATATCATAACTGCTGCGATTCTTATACGCATATTCGATCGTACGACCGTAATGCTCCTTCAAAGTGTCCAACTGCTTTTCCAACCGGTAGATCTCCCGGTTGCTGGAGTAGATATTGTTATCGATCAGCCGCACTTCGTCGTTGATGTTCTCTATCACGGCAAATCGCTTCTGCAGCTTCGACTGGATGAGATTAAGCTGGCCAAGGGAGGCTTTCTTATCCTTGCTGATGCTACTTTGTTGCTTTTGCAGCAGTTCGATCTCGCCTTGTATCTGCTTTCTTCGCTTTTCCAACTCATCACGACTCTGGCCAATGACAGTCTGATGCACCAATGCGATCAGGAAAAAAAGAAGAAAGGCAGATCTGTTCGTCAGCATGGATATTTGTTTTTCGCACTGCAGGCAAGTTACGCAGCACCTGGCGCAGCTGCGATGCCACGCTGTTAAAATTACTTCAATTTGTAATTCTTAGGGATGGAGAAAGGATAGTTTTGTGGCTGATCGAACTCGACCTGCCTGAATTCCAGCAAGAGGTCGACCCTCTCCTTCTCCGCAAGCGTCAGCCTCCGGGTATTCGCGAACACCCATTTCCCGGCCGGTTGGTAATCCTCATAGGAAAGTGTTGCCCTGCGTTTTCGGAGACTGTCCACATCATCAAGATCGCTCTTCACAAGCTCCAGACCAGGCTTAGAGAAAGTGAGCAGGTGCCTGAAGAAGGGTCCGATCATCGACATGGACAGCAGACTACCATCCTCCCGGTAACTTTTCATCTCTCCTTCCATATATACCGGATTTCCGACGAGGAGTTCCTGCAAGGTGCCAAAATCGAATGGCAGCTTTGTGATGGTCTGAAGTTCGGAGATGGTCGTATATCGGATCGTCTTTTCCAGCTTATCCATGATCATGACACTATCGGGTGTGACCATCACACGAAAGGCTTCCACCCCCAAAGCCGCAATGATCGAAGCCCATATGACACTATCTTTCTGCATGCGGATGAATGCATTGAAGTCAAGGTTTTTATCTTTTGAGTCTTTATACCCCACCTTGATCTTCGCCGCGAAAGTCTTGTATGCGATCCGATTACCAGCGATGCGTGCAATCGTTTCCGCCATGATCTTCGCGGAGTCCACCACCGGAACATCAACCACCACAGTCCGCACAATGGTATCCGTTCGCACGGCAACCGTGGTGACTTTGCGGGCCGGCCGGCATCCCTGATGGAACAACAATACGAGGAACAAGAATATGGACAATCTCATGATCTCTGCTTTACATGTTACTGACGACCGGTATGCCCGAAGCCACCACTGCTTCGATGCGTATCATCTATTTCTTCCACAACCAGCCAGTGCGCCTTTCCCACCAGTTGTACGACCAGTTGTGCGATGCGGTCACCGTGGCGAATGACCTGCTCCGATGAAGACAGGTTGATCAGGATGACCTTCACTTCCCCGCGATAGTCCGAATCAATCGTACCGGGTGTGTTCAGGCAGGTGATGCCTTGATGGATGGCCAGCCCGCTTCGGGGTCTTACCTGCACCTCATACCCCACGGGGATCTCCATGAATAATCCTGTCGGTACAAGCACCCGTTGCAAGGGCTGCATCACAATGTCTGAAGTGATATCAGCCCTCACATCCATGCCGGAGGCCCCGTCGGTGGCATATACCGGCAGGGGATTCGCAGAACGGTTGATGATTCGGATGGGAATGATCGCCATTTCGTGAAATTACGAGAACCTTGTCAGGTAGTGAAGTTAAAAGATCAGCGGGTGAGCAACACCGTCGCATAGGCTACCAATCCTTCTTCCCGACCCACAAATCCCATCTTCTCGGTCGTGGTCGCCTTGATGGAAACATCATCCGTTTCAAGGCCGAGGATCCCGGCGATGACTTGCTGCATGGCGGCGACATATGGTTTTATCTTTGGTGCTTCGAGACAAAGGGAACTGTCCACATTCACCACCCGATAACCCTTTCCGGCGATGAGCACCATGGTCCGGTCCAGGAGGATCTTGCTGTCAATATCCTTGAAATCGGCGCTGGTATCCGGAAAATGAACGCCGATATCCCCCATCGCTGCAGCACCCAACATGGCATCGCAAATGGCATGGAGCAATACGTCGGCATCGCTGTGCCCCTTGGCACCAAGCCGGTGCGGTATCCTGACACCCCCGATCCACAGGTCTCTCCCCTCCACAAGCTGATGGAAATCGATGCCGAAACCTATCCTGTATGACATAGTATGCTTTGTTGTAAAAGTAAGCCAACACAGGGAAACCCGCATCCTGAACATGAAAAAGGCTTCCGTTCCCGGAAGCCCTTTTCAAAAATGTATGGCATCACGCATCACTCGTTCCCTTCAAAGTCGAAAACCAGGCTGAACCGGATCGTATTCGACAATGGGTTGCGATTGACACCCGTACCCGAAGGTATGAGGTAGGAGAAGTTAAGCCCGAAGATATTATACCGGATACCCGCGCCCATGGAGAAATACTGGCGGTTACCCTTGCTCTTGTCCTCATGGAAATATCCCAGCCTGAAAGCGAACTGGTCGTTATACCAGTATTCGGTACCGACAGAGAAGTAGAACTCCCTCAGCTCCTCCCCGAATCCTCCGGGAGCATCCGCGAATGAACTGAACCAACTGCCTACCACGCCTTTGCTGCGGTATTGTGCAAGCCCGGCAGAATCTCCGAGTGAAGGTGGTGTGGGGACCAGCATCTTGTGTATATCCACCCCGAAGGAGACCTTATTGACCTCATTGAAAACTTTCGAGTAGACGCCACCGATGGTCAGGTTCGCGGGAATGAAATCCTTTGCCGTGGCATCATCGGTGTACCCGATCTTGGAACCGAGGTTGGTCATCGCGAGGCCCAGGTTCAGACCTGACCCCTGGTCATCGAGTTTGTTATAATAAAGGCCGATGTCACCGGCGACAGCATTGCCCGCCTTGTACGACACGCCATTGACGGATGCTCCGCCGGCGAGGTTCGAGTTGATGTAGCGGATCGCCACACCGAGGCTGAGGTCATCGGATAATTTCCGGGCATACCCCGCATCGACCGCCAACTCACGTGGCCGGAATGTATTCAGGTCATTCCCGAGGTTATCGGTGAACTGGATATTACCCAGACTGAAATAGCGGAGAGAACCCGAGATGGACTGCTGGTCGTCGAGCTTGTGATAACCAGCGACAGTGGTCAGGTAGACATCCGTAAGCCCCAGATCCTTGAGCCATGGCGTGTAGGTGAGTGCCAGGGCGCTGCGGTTCGTCGCGAACGGATATTTGGCAATATTGTAAAACTGAGAATTGGCATCCGGGGATGTGGCCACTCCCAGATCTCCCATGCCTCCGGCACGGGCATCAGGGGAGATGCGTAAAAAGGGAACTGCCGAAGTGACGACATTGATAGGCTGGGTTTGTGCATGGACAGCATTGACAGCCATAATGCAGGCCACACCCAACAGGGCCCGGTGTATGTAACTTTTCATGAAAAGGAATTTGGCAGATGAAGCAAAAAATGTTGGGTAGAAGTCTATGCCATTCAGAAAGTTTGGAGGGTAAAAGTACACTTTTTTTTCATCCGCTATAGGATTGCCAGTTTTTCAAGTTTCTCCACGGATCTTCCATCAGATGTGCGCACCCTAAGCCGGTAGATATACACCCCACGGCCAAGCCTGGCCCCATGGTCGTCAAGCCCGTCCCACTCGATATCATCAGAACGATTGCCATCGGTTCTTATTGTTCGGGAAATCGTTTTCACGGTCTTTCCGGTGATCGTCAGTACCTGTATGGTCACCTGCAGATCCTCTCCCGCACGATTGTGTTCGAAGAGAAAGCGCGTGCGGGATGTGAACGGGTTGGGATAGTTGAGGACGTGCTGAAGGGTCAGTTCCTGCTTTTTGACGACCCTGAATTCAAGCAGATACTCGTTGCTGTTATTGAAAACATCCCATGCCCGGATCAGGATCTGGTGGTAGCCTTCTTCAAAAGCTGCCAGCTGAAAGCGAACGATCCCGCTGTTCGGCCTGTCAGGATCCGACTCGAAGAAATCATTCAGCTGGATGGTCCCCCGGGTATTCCCATCCACCACGGCCGTGATATCATGCCCGATGCCGGTGCCGGCAGTGTTGATGCCGGTGGAATCGCTGAGCCGGATGATCAGTACCGGCCGTTCTCCGGTGATGCTGCCATTGATGAATTTCTCGTCGTTCAGAAAAGCCCTGATGGAAGGTCCGGCACCATCATCTGCGACAGCATTGCCCAGCCCTCCGATGTATAGATCGTTCAAATGTCCGTTCCCTTCCTTGCTACCGTCCTCGGCATAAAAGCTGAGTTTCCCTTTACCGGTATTGTAATTTATATCCTTTGGTACTACGAAACTGAAACTGAATCGTCCATCCACCACCCGCACCTTTCCGTTGTACAGCAGGTTCTGCCGAACCATGAAGGACGTCGCTTGGCTGCCCGGATCATTAGCAAGGGTGGTTAGGGTCTGCGCTTTGTCAAATACAGAGGAGTATGCATTCCCGTTAAATCCTGACAGGAATTGTCCGTTGCGGTCCGTGACCTCCCCACTGATGGTGTATCGGTTGAGGGCGCGCAGCGTGTCAGCGAATGCGTTGACAGACATCCCATTGATGGTTGTTGGACGGACCCGCAGGGTGGGAAATCCAAGGGTCATGGCGGGATCTCCCAGCAGGGTGAACTTACGGTTGTTGACAACATCGCCGGAGGTTTGGATGGTATAGTTCTTCGCTTCCCTGACAGCGTCCCCAAGGCTTCTGTAGCTGCCATCAGGTAATGGCTGGAAAGCCGCCCGGAGATAATTGTTGTTCATCACCCGGTTGCTGAATGCAAAAACCAGCCTTGTCGTGGTCATCAATGCTATGGCGCCTGAAGGCTTCAAGAGCAGGAGTTTCTCACCGATGGACCGCTCCAGCGGATTGTCATACGGTGCAAAATCACATGTCGCCGTGACGAACAACGGAAGACGGTTCTCGTTCCGCCAGGCATCCACCATATCCTCATCGAGGATGGCTTCCTGTGCGAGTCGCTTGCTGCCCCCATGGCCACTATAGTTCCAGAGCAGTGTGCCATTGAATATGCGGCTATTGATGGCTGAATTCACCAGCGGATAACGGCTCCCACCGGCACCGCTTTCCTGACGGTAGGCATCCAGATAGGTCTTTCCAATATTCCAGACGGGGGCGATGGCTTCGATCGCCGCAGCATGCAGTTCTGCATCCGTCAGGTGCAGATTCTGGTCCTCGTCATCCGCCACGAAACTCAGGTGGTTACGCCATGGGCCCAGGGAGACCGGTTCGTGGTACCGAATGATCTTGTCAACCATCGTCCTCGCCTCCGCTGCCGAAGATGCCGGGATCCGACCGATGCCGATATCGATCCGCCCAGGCCGCAGGAGATCGTTGATATCCTCATTGTCGTCGAGCAGACCATGAAAATCATCGCTGGTATGCGTATGTAGCGGATCCAGGGAGCCGTCGGACTGCCACGAATGCACATATCCCATATTTTCGTGTATACGATACCGGTAGTCAAAAGTGGCATCCCCGAAGAGCAGCAGGTAGCGCGGCCTTTTGGTGCTGTCGGCCCGGGACCGGTCATGGTACATCTTCACAAAATCACGGATGGCGGTGGGGTCTGGGCTACCGGAGGAGAATTCATGTTGGATCTGCTGTACGTCTGCCACCACGGAGATGATCCCGTCGCGGCGACGGTGGTGTTCTGCCAGGCGGGTGGCTTGTTCCAGCAGGTTCGATGTGGTGACGATCAGCATCCCGGCCGGCTGCGGCCGATGGAGGTTCTGGTTGGCGATCTTTCCGACCGGTCGCGGGGCGGGGAAGCCGGATCCTGAGAAAGCCATGTATTCCCTCACACGGGAACAGTCATTCCGAAACCTGCTTTGTGCGGCAGCGGTCGTTACCGTCATGGCAACGGGCCGCAACGGATCGGTGACATCCCACACGCGAGTGGCAATCCCAGTGTTCCGCAGCAGGTATTCTGCTTTCCGGCCAGGAGCAACACCATTCCAATGCCGGAAACGAAGCTGCGTGAGTCCGTTCATGTCCAGCATCCGAGTACAAAAAATAAGGAAACGGTCAAGCCATGCCTGTGCGTTCACACTACCCGGAGTGAAGGCGAAATTCAGCTGCAGCCGCCCTTCCGAGAGGTTGACGATGGAAGTGGCCGTGGATGGCGTGGCAATGGGCTCATATAACACACCCGGCAAGGCAGGTGGCGTATGTCGGTGAAGGAGGCCATTATTCAGGGAGACATCGATCCGGGCAGGCTGACCCGCACTGCGGGCGATCACCTCGCTTGTCACGGTCACGGGTGTATTAGGCACCAACCCTGTCAGGGCGATATTGAAAGTCCTGCTGGAAGTCCGTCCCGGTCCGGTACCAAACTCCTCACCGAACCATTGCTTACCGCTGCTGAGAAAATTCAGGCTGTCAAGTTCATGGGCGTAACGCTCGTCGAACCGATCGATCAGCTGGTCGGCAATGATGATCTCCGGCTGGGTTTGTACGCGCAGTCCCTGGCCCGTGAAGCTGAGGTAATAGAAAGATTCACCGGAAAAAAGATTCCTGAAGAACCGGAACCTTGTGTTGGCAGAATCCTTCTCCCATTTATCCGGTCCTTCGGCATGAAAGAGGAAGTAGTCCGTACCGCTGAAACTTCCGTCGCCGCCGTCATCCACCCAAATGGCATTCTCGATCAGGTCGTCGGGCCGAACGGCAGCGTTGGCTTCCGAAAGCATTCCCCCTCCATTTCCGAAGAGCCTGATCGAAGCAGAGGAGACCGGTAGATTCACACCCAAACGGCCCAGCAAGGCTGCATCGACACGGTAGAGACCGGGTCCGGTGACGGCTACCTGATACCAGTCACCCGTCGCCAGCACCGAAAGATCGATGTAGGTCCGCTGCCCCCTGGAACCCAAAGAAAGGAGCATACAAATCACGAAAGCCGGGAATCTTGTCATTCGGGAGAAGTCGAACAAATTTAGCGAATCATAAACATATTTGAGGGCTGAAAAGCATGGTCGATTCTTTTGAATGACCTAAATTCGCCCATGATATCCTGTCAGCACCAGGATATTGGTATACTTTTTGAGTTTATTATCCGTTCATTTCATAGCACAAATCCAGCAACATGCAATTTCCGAACCTGAAAAGCCTTTTTCTCGTTCTAGCGGTCACTTCGGTCTTCGTTTCCTGCAAGAACGGCGGCCCTTTTGGCAAGAAGTATGAGAAGTCCTCCGTCACCGGATGGAACTACAATGACAAGAACATGGCAGGCTTCAGCGTGCCAAAGGAAAAGGAACAGAACATCGGTCCGGGACTTGTTTTTGTCCAGGGCGGTACCTTTACCATGGGCGCGACAGAAGAAGACGTGATGGGTGACTGGAATAACGTCCCCCGCAGGGTGACCGTCTCCTCCTTCTACATCGATCGCACCGAGGTCGCCAACGTACACTACAGGGAATATCTCTATTGGGTAGAGAATACATTCGATGACCCTCAGTATACTAAGGTAGTGGATGGTGCAAAGCCTGACACATTGGTATGGCGCAGCGAACTGGCGGCTTTCGAACCCCTCGTGGAATATTATTTCCGCCACCCATCTTACAATGAATACCCCGTGGTGGGCGTCTCCTGGAAGCAGGCTAATGATTTCTGCATCTGGAGGAGCTCAAGGGTAAATGAACTGATCCTTGTACAAAAGGGATACATCAACAAGAACCAGCTCAAAACGATCCAGGGACAGGGTGAAGAAACCTTCACGACCAAATCCTACCTCATGGGGCTCTATTCTCCCATGCCGGGCAAACCATCCTCCAAAAAGAACCCGCTGGTGGATGCGAATGGCAAACCAAGGAATTTCGTAAAATTCGAAGACGGCATACTGCTCCCCGAATATCGCCTCCCTACCGAAGCGGAGTGGGAATATGCTGCACTCGGACTCATCACCCAAAACCCCCGCAAAAAGACCAAAGACCAGGGTCGTGGTGAAGAATTGATCATGAACAAACAGGTCTATTCCTGGTCACAGAACGTGAATGGCCTGCGTGATTCCCGAAGTGGAAGCTGGCAGGGAAAGTTCATGGCGAATTTCAAAAGAGGCAGTGGTGATTACATGGGTGTCGCAGGTGGTCTGAATGATAATGCATCCGGTCCGGCTATGATTGAAGCATTCTATCCAAATGGATTCGGATTGTTCAATATGTCCGGCAACGTGAATGAATGGGTAGCTGACGTATACCGTCCGCTTTCCAATATGGATGTCGACGACTTGAACCCTTTCCGTGGTAACGAATTCAAAAAACTCGACCTCGACGCGAATGGACAACCCCAGCGCGACAGCCTTGGAAGGGTTAAATATGTCACGGTCACAGACGAAGAAAGCAAAAACCGCCGCAACTACCAGCGCGGAAACGTGATCAACTACAGGGATGGCGACTCCACATCGAAGGCAGAATATGGTTATGGGAAAACCACACTCATAAGCGACAGATCCCGGGTTTTCAAAGGAGGCAGCTGGAATGACCGTCCCTACTGGCTCGGACCGGGTACCCGACGCTACCTGGAAGAAGAGCAATCGAGCTCAACCATCGGTTTCCGTTGTGCCATGGATCGTGTGGGCAGCCAGGAAGGAAATGGTTTCCGGAACGGCAACCATTTCGGAAAGTCCCGGCAGAATACCCGCAAGTAATCCATAAAAAATCATTCGCGAAAGCCTCTCCTTGCCGGAGAGGCTTTTTCTTTATGCCTAACTTTGCCACATGGTCATCGAAAAACTTTACAGCATATACCTCAGTCACCCGAAGATACAAACAGACTCGAGGAAGCTATCTGCCGGAGAGATGTTCTTTGCGCTGAAAGGCGAACGGTTCAATGGGAATGACTTTGCACAAGCTGCCCTGGATGTCGATGCCGCCTGCGTCGTAATGGACGAAGACCGTGGGCTCACTGACGAACGCATCATCCTTGTCGAGGACGTACTCAAAACCCTACAGGCACTTTCACTGCACCACAGAAAACAATTCGATATCCCCGTCATAGCCATCACCGGCAGCAATGGAAAAACCACGACCAAGGAACTCATCCACGCGGTACTATCCTCAAGATACCGGACGCATACCACAAAAGGGAACCTGAACAACCACATAGGCATTCCGCTGACATTGCTGGACATGCCCAAAGACACAGCGATCGCCGTGATAGAGATGGGCGCAAATCACCAGCAGGAGATCAGAGGATACTGCAGCTATGTGATGCCAACCCACGGCATCATCACCAATTGCGGAAAGGCCCACCTCGAAGGCTTCGGAGGCGTCGAGGGTGTACGAAAAGGCAAAGGTGAACTATTTGACCATCTCCGTGCACATGACGGGACGGCTTTTGTCATGCGAGACCTTGACTATCTCCTTGACATGAGT
>JBIKIB010000267.1:0-5381 GCA_044361845.1 Chitinophagaceae bacterium
ACATCGAAACGAAAAATTTCAGTTGGTCGACCAGCCTCAATTTTTCCAAGAACGTGAATCGTATTGAAGCCCTTGCCAATGGTGTGGAATCCATCATCGCCAGTGCGCTCTTCGTGGGCAAGCCGGTGCGTTCACATTATGATTTCAAATTCAACGGCATCTGGCAGATCCCTGACAGCATCGCAGCTGCCACATACGGACAGCGTCCGGGATCGGTTCGGGTGGTGGATGCCAACAAAGATGGCGTCATATCCACCACTCCGGGCAAAGATGACCGGATGTGGCTGGGATCGGAAATGCCGAACTTTATCATGGGCATGACCAATCGGATGAGCTACAAGAATTTCGACCTGTCATTCCTGTTGTACTACCGCAATGGCACTATGTTCCGCAATGGCATGCTGAGTGGCACCATGGGTGAGTACACCGGCACACGATACAATCATATCGTCATGAACTACTGGACACGCAACAATCCGACGAATGATTTTTACGGGCCCGGCATACCGCAGGCCTACCGGAATGCACGAAGCTATGAGGATGCCAGTTTTCTCCGGCTCTCTGATGTGACGCTTGGATACAATGTTCCCCAGTCATTCCTTGATAAGAAGAAAATCGATAGGATGCGGGTATATTTCCAGGTCATCAATCCGAAATTCTGGACGAAGTACAACAGCATGGATCCTGAATACAACTCGAACACCTACATCGACCAGGTGCCCAGCATGACGGTCGCTTTCGGTGCCAGCATCGGGTTATGATCACCAATCCCTAAATAACTGTTATGAAACGAAATAAGATAACGATATATGTACTTTCCCTGGCTTTCACCGCGGTCATGGCAGCGGGTTGCAAAAAGACCTTCCTGGATGAGTACAACCCGGGTAACCGCACTACTGATAATTACTACACAGAAGCTGCCGGGTACGAGAGTCTGGTGACATCCTGCTATCCTTTGTTGCGGGACATCACCCAACAGCGCGTACCCACGTTGAATGGCACCGATCTTTTCGCGGCGAGTGGATGGGCCGGGCTGGTGTTGTTTCCTACACAGACGACACAGTCAGGCAGTCCTTATGACGGCTATGATATCCGGATGAATTCCAGTCTTGGTGAACTGCAGACCCTTTGGGACCTGTTGTATCGTGAGATCAACCGTTGTAATGCAGCCATTGAACGCGCGCCAGCGGTCATCAACATGACGGATTCCGTTAAGAACGTCAGGGTGGCGGAGGCCAAGTTCCTGCGATCCCTTTCATTGTTCTGGGCGGTGCAGCAGTGGGGTGATATTCCCATGCCATTGACCGAGACGCAGACCGCCAGCCTCAAGGTGGTCAGGACTCCGGCGAAGGATGTCTATACGCAGTTGGTGACAGATCTCAATGACGCCATTGCAAAGCTTCCCAACACGCAGCCGGCGCAGGGTCGCGTCACGAAGACGGCTGCCAAGTTCCTGTTGGCAAGGGTTTACCTGACAAGGGGGTGGAATTTCAATAATTCCCTTGGCGGGTCTCAGGCTGACTTCACCAGTGCGCTGGCAATATGCGACGACATCATCGCATCCGGGCTGCATCCCCTTGAGGCTGACTGGAACAGGCTTTGGCCGATCCACAATAAGAATCCCAAGAGGGAGACCGTCACCGCCGCAGGCTCTGTCGCCATCGCCAATGCGAGCAAGGAGGTGATTTTTGCCGTCCAGTATGCCAATGCCGCTGTGCACAACGGGGATGCAAACCTCAGCACATCGAACGGGCTGATCGGTAACAATATGCATACGGTCTTCAGCGACGGCCCTAACAATGTAGCACAGGAGTCCAGGACAGGCACCTATAATCGCTTTCTTCCGGCACACCGGGTGACCTGGGCGGCCATGCGGCTCTTCGACCCGCAAATGGACCAGCGATATGAGGGGACATTCAACAGTGTGACGTTTGCCACGGTGAATGGATCTGTTTCGCTGAAAAATAACAAACCATATCCTAAAGATCTATCATTGTCTTATGCGATCAACGACACCACGGCCATCGTCCTTCCCTGGAACAGGCCGGTGACATCTGATGCGGACTATGGGCTCAACCTGCCCGGAGGCACAAAAAAGTATTCTGTGCAGAATGTGGTTGATCTGTATTACAAGGGGAAAGTCACCGCCGGTCAGCAGATCATCGATCCGATGGCATGGTCCGGTCCTATGTTCTGGAAGTTCTGGCAGCCGGGTTTGGTGTATGGGGATGGATTTTCCACTTTCAATGATCCTTTGTTCCGTGCCGCCGAGGTGTTCCTTATGGCCGCTGAAGCGATCGTGAAAGGAGGAACCGGTGCAAAGCTTGGTACTGCGGATGTTTATTACAACAGGGTGCTTGACCGCGCCCTCGCATCCAATGCTGGAAAGTCGCCTATGCGTGCGGCGAATCCTGCAAATGTGGAGGAGCCTGTCTCCAATGTGGTTTCATACCGGGCAACCCCTGCGAGCATCAATATCGATATGATCCTTGATGAATATGGAAGGGAACTTCTCGGAGAAGGCAACGAGCGCTGGTATCAGCTGAAGCGGACCGGTAAACTCATCGAGCGTGCGGTGGCCTTCAACGGATGGGTGAAATGGGGCAATGGCGGGACGACCACCATTAAAGCCACTCATCTCCTCCGGCCGATCCCGCAGGGTATGCTGGATAATTCCAATCCGAAGATCGACCAGAACCCCGGGTATTGATAAATTATCGTTGATATGACCATGCCAGGGATGGGCCCTTCCATTCCTGGCATTTTTTTTCATCTTTATTGGTCAACATCATTTCCGATGCGAATTCCATTTCTGTTATGCCTGCTAGTCGTGCTGGCCTCTGTCGGGGAATCCCCCGCACAGGAAGCTCCCCCGCACAATATGTTCCTGCAGCGGGCGACGCCTGCTGACGGGGAGGTGGTTGCATTCAATGCTCCCGTTCTCCGGTGGCCCCGCAGTAAGGGTGCCGATGTTCGATACGACGTACAACTCTCCCGCGACAGTCTTTTTAACGCCCCCGGCGATGAGATCATCACGCAACGCTCCGGTGCATTCTACAACCCGCACCAGACCTTACAGGAGGGGCGATGGTTCTGGCGTCATCGCATCAGCGGTGGGAAATGGTCTGCTACGCAATATTTTCAGGTCACCGTGAAAGCGATGCCGCTTGTGAGTCCGACCGCTGTTACATTCCTGCAAAATATACCTGCTGCACATCCCCGTATCCTGCTGGATCCGGGCAGTCAAAAAAACAGGCTATCTGTTTCGCACCCCAGTGCTCAGGCCATCCTTCAAGAGGCGGAAAAAGAATTGGCGATGCAGATCATCACAGATCGTGACATGAATCTTGTCATCCGGGAGGGGCAGACGGCACAGGATAAAAAGCTTCAGCAGGATGCCATCGTTTCAATGGGTAACCGTCTGGATGATATGATCTCCGCACTCTGCCAGGCCTATCTTATTCGAAAGGATGACCGTTATGCCCGAAAAGCGATTGCCCAGGCCCTGGAAGTTGCTTCATGGGATCACAAGGGCGTCTCAGGTTCCCGTGATTTTACCGATGGCATCTGCATGTACGATATGGCATTGGTCTTTGATAATTTTTATGAAGAGCTGAGTCCCGCGCAAAGGGCTGTACTCATAGAAGCCATTGCCTTGCGGGCAGATGATTTTTATGCTGAGTGGGTCAATAATATTGAATCCAAAGTGCTCAGCGGGCATGTATGGCAGCTGATCCTGAACGAATTCTTCAAGACTTCCCTTGCTTTGTACAGGCATCATTCCGATGCCGCTAAATGGCTATCCTATGCCTATGAGCTTTTCCTGGCGCGCGCACCCATATTAGGAGGTACCGACGGGGGGTGGTCGGAGGGCGCTCATTACCTTACCATGAATATGGACATGCTCGTGGATATCCCCGAAAAGATCCGGGCGTACACGGGGTTTGATTTCATCAATCGCCATCCCTGGTATCGGAATATGGGTGACTGGCTGATCACGAACATCCCTCCCGGATCCGTGAACAATGGATTTGGTGATAATGCGGAGGAGTTGTCGGAGCCGGTTCCATCTTATGCGGCATTTGCTACTGTGCTGGCCGGACTCACCGGGGAGGTATCTTTCGCCTGGTATCTCAGAAAGATGCAGACCTATTCCAACCCGGACCTGTCAAAGGAACCCATCCTGCGGTGGTATTGTCTGGTCAACCAGGATCGTTTGCGGATCCCGGAGATCCCTGTGGGGTATCTGCCTCCCGCGGCACATGTTGCCATGGGCACGGGGTTTGTGGCGATGCACACGGCCCCGGAGGATGTCAAAAAGAACGTGATGGTAGCGTTCCGGTCGAGTCCATTCGGAGCATACGGGCATATACTTGCCGACCAGAACACGTTCAACATCGCGGCAGGCGGGAAGCGGTTGTTTTATCGGACGGGTTACAAGGTGGCGATGGATGACCCTCACCGGCTTGGCTGGAGTAAGCATACCAAGAGTCAGAACGGGGTACTCATCAACGGAAACGGGCAGCCATACACCGTGGAGTCATTCGGTAAGATTGTTCGGTTCCATAATGATAAGGGTATAACCTATGCTTTGGGGGATGCCTCCAATGCTTACAGGAGCAAGGAGTCTGGCGAGGATCATGGGATGGTCAAGTTTTTCCGGCATATCGCACTGTTACAGCCCGGCATCATCGTGATCTACGACGAACTCGAGTCGCAGTCACCTGCCAATTGGTCGTGGTTGATCCACAGCATCGAAGGCATGGAACTTGATTCTTCAACCAACACATTCGTCTCCACAGCGGATGGTTTTCGGGGGACAGGAAGGTTATGGAGTGCTGCTCCGTTGCACTGGCAGATCACCAATCGCTTCGAAGTGCCTGCCGTAAGTTTCAGGGTTTCAGAGGGTTTGAGGAAAATTCCCTTCAACGACGATCAATGGCATGCGAAAGCGATCAGTACCGATAGCGTGCGGACGATCCGTTTCCTGTCGGTGATCCAGGTTGGTCTGAAAGGGGAGAAGGTCGTTATGCTGGAGCGTAAGGCCGCCGCCGGACTTGTCAGCTTGCGCATCGGAGACTGGGAGATCGAGGCGAGTCTTGACACACATCTGCCCCCTCAGTTGCGGTTAGAAGCCTTGAAAGGCGATGTCAGGTTCAGGGCATATGAATCATCTGAAAACAGGGACCTGCGATAGGTAACATCATACAAAAACAACGAAGCATGCGGATTGCAACAATCAGGTGGATCATTCTGCTGGCAGGTATTGGATTTCTGTCATTTTCATCCCCTAAAGTGGAGAAGGCTGGACGAACGGAATCCCGTCGACTTCCAAACATTCTTTTTGCGATAGCGGACGACCAGTCTTACCCGCACGCTTC
>JBIKIB010000268.1:0-5365 GCA_044361845.1 Chitinophagaceae bacterium
CTGTTCGACATCATCCTGACTGAAACCGATCCAAAACTGGTCATACAACAGCTCGACATCGGCAACATGATCAACGGCGGTGCACAGGCCCTTGACATCATGAAAAAATATCCCGGCCGTTTCGAATCCATGCATGTCAAAGACGAGATACCATCCGCCGGCGTACATGAGAAGTATGACTCCACGATCCTCGGTAAAGGCATTGTACCCGTCAAGGAAGTCATCGACCTCGGACGGAAATGGGGCACTAAACACTTCATCATCGAACAGGAAGCCTATCAGGGCAAGGCACCACTTGACTGCATGAAAGAAAATATCGTGATCATGAAAAAATGGGGGTATAAATAACAAAAAGTCATCAACGAAAAATCACCGAAATGAACTAGCCTTTGCACCACTGACAGCATTCATGAATATGCCGGGATATCAAACATAACGACATCACGTCGCACCATGTCCCTTCAGGCAGTTCATGAAAAATGTACATGGTGAAACGGATACGATCGGGATCTTATCCGAAAAATACACGGATGATGTAAAAAAGCATCCCGATCAGAACAGCGGAATGATGAATTGGTGTGCGCAAAGTTCAACCTGTGATGTGTATTACGTGCCGACTTGTATCGTGATGACAGATAATGGCATCGAAATGCAGCATATCGGAAACCTCGAAAACAAAGCGGCGTTCATGAACCATTTGATCTTCGATTTCGAATACCGAGGATGTCATCCGAAGAACTGAAAATACAAGAGCAATACCGCTGCTGCAGCCATGAGCAACAAGGCCAGCATTCCCAGCAAGTTGGTCCATCGATTGTTCACATTATCGCCCATGATGAGTCTGTTGTTACAGATATGCAGGATGATGCCGATCAGTACCGGTGCCGTTACACCGTAGACCACGGCCGTTAGGATCAGCATATACATGGGAGATATGCCAAGAATATTGATCAGTGAAGCGGAAAGGATGGAGAAAACCATCACCAGATAGAACCCTTTTGCCTCGCGGAATTTCTTGTCGAGTCCTTCTTTCCATCCGAATGCTTCACTGACCATATATGACAGTGAACCTGCGAGCACCGGTACTGCCAACAACCCTGTCCCCATCACACCGGCGGCAAATAGGATATAGGCAAGATCACCCGCCAGCGGCCTGAGTGCTTGTGCAGCCTGTTCCACCGTTTCGATATCATGAATGCCAGCCTGAAAAAGTACGGTACCTGCTGTCAGTATGATAAAGTATGCGACCAGATTGGAGAACAGCATTCCGATGCGCACATCCGCCTTCATGCCGTTCATTACATACTTGTCGACCACCAGTTTGCGTTCAGTGACTTCCTCCACCTCCATGGATGTCTGCCAGAAAAAAAGGTAAGGGGAAATTGTCGTACCCAGCAAAGCTACGATGATGGACATGTACGCCTTGTCCCAGGTGATCGTTGGGATCAGTGTGTTGCGGAGCATCGACCTCCAGTCGACCTCGGCCAGGAATGGCACCACCATATAACAAAGCAATGACAGGCAAAGCCAGCGCAGGATATTGGAGATCTTACGGTAGGGCAAGGCCACCGTGACATAGGTGATGGCTATCCCGATGACGATACTGAATACCGAAGCTGGTACCTCCGGCAACAAAAGGTTCGCCACGGCACCCATACCCGCCAGATCGGCGCCGATGTTGAGGATGATCGCCGGGAAACTCAACAACACGATGATCCAAAGGACCGGAGCCGGATAATTTCGTTTAATGATCCCCGTTAGCCCCTGTGCCGTCACCAACCCGATCCTAGCGCACATTTCCTGAACGGCGATCATCAATGGGATGGTCAGTATGGTGGTCCAAAGCGTCGCCAGACCGAATGCCGCACCCGCCTGAGAATAGGTTACGATGCCAGAGGGGTCATCGTCACTTGCTCCGGTGATAAGCCCGGGCCCGATGAATTTCCTCAGGAAACCGGTCTTTTCTTTCACAACACGCTTCTTCAGCCTCATAAAATTTGTTCAATCCATCTACAAGTTAAGTGAATTTGGGGAACCCATATCCCCTGCTATCAGCAAAATATCGTACCTTTTGAATGGGTGATGGGTACCGGGGATCATCAAAGCATGAGTCTCACACTTTGACACGAAGACGCAATCAGGCATCATATGACAAATGCCGGTACATATTCCATACAGGACGGGAATCCTATCAAGCCCGTGGAATATAATTATCTGCCCGGCTCACCAGAGGAGGTTGAACGGTTCAGGAATCTACAACGCGCATTCGGGAGGGACTTCGGCGATGTATTTCCCGATCTTCACTCACAAAAAGCCGTGGTGATCGTCCCGTCGCTCACGCTGGATCAGGAGATCCTTGCAAAGATCAAGGGGCATGTCTTCTATGAGGAAAGGATGCTATGCCTTCTGATGCTGCTGCGGATGCCCAACACACATGTCGTTTTTGTCACCAGCGTCCCTGTCGATCCGGTCATCATTGATTATTACCTGCATCTTTTGCCCGGCATCACTGGCTACCACGCACGCCAGCGGCTGACATTACTGAGTTGCTACGATGCGGAGCCATTGTCGCTGACACAGAAGATCCTGGAACGGCCGCGCCTCATGGAACGCATCCGGAAAGCCATCCCGGCAGGTTTCTCCGCACATCTCGCCTGCTTTAATGTGACTCCTTACGAGCGAACACTTGCCGTAAAACTCGGTATCCCGATCTACGGATGCGACCCGGACCTGTATCGCTGGGGCAATAAAAGCCGTAGCCGACAGATTTTCAGAGAATGCGGGCTCAGCATGCCGGAAGGTTTTGAGGACGTGAAGACGCTGGATGACATCATTGAAGCTTTATCGGAGTTGAGGGGAAAAAATCCACCCCTGGAAAGGGCCGTGTTAAAAATGAACGATGGCTTCAGCGGGGAAGGCAATGCCATCTTCCCTTTTGAAGGAGCACCCGGGGATGCCTCGATGCTGCGGCAATGGATCCGCAACAAACTTCCCTCCGCGCTGAAGATCGTGGCATCGGGAATGAGTTTCGAAGAGTATATCGGAAAATTCGAACAGATGCAGGGCATCGTCGAGGAATTCATCTCCGGCAGCCATAAAACCTCCCCTTCGGTGCAATGCCGGATCACCCCAGTGGGAAAGGTTGAAGTGATCTCCACACATGACCAGTCCCTTGGCGGGGAGTCTGGTCAGGTATTCCTTGGTGCAGACTTCCCCGCATCCGGCGCATATAGTCGGGAGATCGGCAGCATGGGTAGAAAAGTCGCTGAATCTTTGCAGGAAAAGGGGGTTCTGGGGCGGTTCTCCATCGATTTCCTGACACTGCGGGAGCAATACACCTGGAAGCATTTCGCACTCGAGATCAACCTCCGAAAAGGAGGTACCACGCACCCCTACCTGATGCTTCAGTTCCTCACAAACGGAGAATACGACCAAGGATCAGGCATATACACAACGGCCAACGGGCAGCCGAGATTCTACTATGCCACGGATAATCTGCAAAACGAAAAATACCGGGGCCTGACACCGCCGGACCTGCTGGAAATCGCCATTGGAAACGAACTCCACTTTGATGCCACACTACAGGAAGGCGTCGTCTTTCACCTGATCAGTGCACTTTCGCAGTACGGGAAATTGGGGCTGCTATGCATTGGAAAAACACCCGAAAAGACCAGGAATATCTATAACCGGACCGTTGACGTGCTGAACCACCTCTAAATATCCCGGACAAATGCCCATGGCAAATAAAAAAATGGGCTTCGAAGAGGGATACGGCAGAAAATGGTTTGAATACCTGGACAACCTGTTCCGGACAGGATGGCGCGGAACCGCCTGAAAGAAAAAAAGCATGAGGGTCGCACAAGTCAACAAGCATGAAGCCATGAAGCGGATCCCGTACCCGTGAGCCTGACGATTCCATGGGATCACCGGCCCATCCAGACCGCACCACCCACCGTGT
Source organism: Chitinophagaceae bacterium (assembly GCA_044361845.1). Taxonomy (GTDB): domain Bacteria; phylum Bacteroidota; class Bacteroidia; order Chitinophagales; family Chitinophagaceae; genus Pollutibacter. The sequence continues at coordinate 3,959 of JBIKIB010000268.1, forward strand.
CCTTCACCGCACCCGTGACCGTCGACATGACCGTCTCCTCATCCCGCCAGCGCAACACGCCCAGAAGCCCCATGATGAGTGCCTCCTTGTAACAAGCCAGTTGACTGTCGGCTGCAACCGCATGAATGCCGAGCGGACGGAGCATGTCATCGATGCGGGTGACGAGGAATCCGTTCAGTGCACCACCGCCAGTCACAAGCATGCGTGCATCCATAGGGATGAAGGCCTTCTCGCGGTCATACACCATCCTGACGGCAAGGGACACCTGCCTGGAAATATGCTCCGTGTAGGTTCGGAGTGCATCTTCGACGGGGATGCCGAATGATTTGATCAATGGGTGTACGACATCGGTCCCGAATGAATTCCCCAGCGATTTCGGGTATACATCACCGTAGTAGTCAAGTCCGTCGAGTGCATGGAGCAGGGGATCATGCAGTGCACCCGAAGCGGCCACCATTCCTCCGTCATCATAAGCCAAACCCATCTCGGCAGCAAGCATGTTCAATACCCTGTTCGCGGGACACACATCGAATGCGACATATCCACCGGGCATCGAAGCTGAGATATTTGCGATACCACCAATATTGAGGAAAAGATCCGTGCCGGGGAAAAGCAGTTTCTCCCCCATCGGCACAATCGGTGCGCCTTGTCCACCACATGCGACATCCAGTGTCCGCAGATCGCTGACGACCGGGAGTCCCGTTGAGGCAGCAATGGCAGCACCACATCCCAGTTGAGCGGTCATGTCTGGAGGCATGTGAAACGTCGTGTGTCCATGCGAAGCGATCAGCGTCACACGGTACTGCAGGTCATTGGCCACGATGAAATCATTGACCAGCCTGCCCAGATAGTGCCCATACGCGCTATGCAACAGGAGATAATCACGGGCATCCAGGCGAATGGACGTTTCAAGCTTCCGTACCCATTCCCCGGTATAGGGAAGGCAGGCTGCTGCATCGATCCGGTAGCTCCAGCGTCCCCCCGTCTCCTCTAGCTCAGCATATACAATGTCCAGCCCGTCAAGCGAACTGCCACTCATCAAACCTATGACACGGTAGATCATGACCGGTGAAAATTATATTTACAGTATGGCATGATATTGGCTAAATTTATGCGTTTAAGTCTCAATAGCATAGTTTTGTAACTGCGCTGTCCGCGCCGAAATTAGCATAATTCTATGGTCGTAAACCTCAGCGAAAGATATTCTCTTTTGAATAATTGGATCGGTGAACTCAGGAGCACAGAGGTCCAAACGGATAGGATGCGGTTCCGCAGGAACCTTGAGCGCATCGGAGAGGTGATCGCCTATGAGATCAGTAAGTCCATGGCATGGGAGGATCGTGAGATCACCACGCCTTTGGGCATATCAGTCTGCAAACAGTTGATACAACAACCGGTATTGGCAAC
>JBIKIB010000269.1:0-5312 GCA_044361845.1 Chitinophagaceae bacterium
ACTCCAATGTTGCAACGACTTACCTTCCGGATAATCAGTTCTCCACACCATTTCTGGTCATGTACGCTGCCGAATCCTGGTTCCTCAGGGCAGAAGGCGCACTGAACGGTTGGAATATGGGAAGCCTGACAGCCAAGGACTACTACGAGCGCGGTATCCGCACTTCCATGGCATCATGGGGCTTCTCCGGAGCTGCCGTGGATGCGTATATTGCCGGGGTCGGAACGCCGATCCCCCTCAATGACGTGGTGAAAACCCCGGCATTGTCTGATATCCCCGTAGCATTCGCCGCCACGCCGATCAAACAACGTGAGCAGATCCTCACACAAAAATGGCTGGCCAACTGGCCCAATGGTCATGAAGCATGGGCGGAATACCGCCGCACAGGTTTCCCCAAGCTTTATCCGCGTATCAACACGGAGAACACAGAAGTACCGGCTGACGGCGTGGTGCGAAGGACGCCTTATGTGTCCGGAGAGATCGCCACGAACCCGAAAGGCGTGCAGTCCGGTGTGTCAAAACTGGGCGGTGCCGACCTTTCCAATACCCGCCTCTGGTGGAATAAATAATGTAGCGCAGACATAGCATAAAAAACCCCCGGAAATTCCGGGGGTTTTTTATGCTATTCCGTAAATTGATCATCAGCAAGACCATTTACAACGAATACGATCATCATATGCTAATCCGGATCACAATCCTGAGCCTTTGCATCCTTCTGAATGCCTGTAATAAACCCAAGAATGCCTTCACAGAAGTCCCGGCAAGCAAAACAGGCATCGACTTCAATAACTTCCTGGAAGAATCGGATGAATTGAATGTACTCAATTATACCTATTTCTATAACGGAGGTGGGGTGGCAACAGGCGACCTCAACAATGACGGAATGCCCGATATCGTTTTCACCGGTAATATGGTCCGGAACAAACTCTATATCAACAAGGGGAATATGAAGTTCGAAGATATCACCACAACCTCTGGAATAGCCGATAAGCAGGGTTGGTGTACCGGTGTCACACTGGTCGATATAAATGCCGATGGATGGCTTGACATATACATCTGCCGGTCTGCAGATGCAAACCCGGATAGAAGATCAAACCTGCTGTTCATCAACAATAAAAACCTCACATTTTCAGAACAAGCCAGTGCCTACGGACTGGCTGATCAGGGATATTCCACACAGTCCGCATTCTTCGACTACGACCGCGACGGAGACCTCGATGCCGTGATCATCAACCACTCCCTCAAAAAATTCACCACCGGCGTCTCTGACAACCCCGGATTAAGGCAGGAGGAAAATCCCTATTTCGCCAGCAAACTCTACCGCAACGATGGTGGCCATTTCGTCGATGTCAGTAAAACAGCAGGCATCACATCCAATGTCCTCAGCTTCGGCCTAGGCATCGTCGTGAGTGACTTCAACAACGACAGCTGGCCCGACTTCTTCATCAGCAATGATTTCAATGAACCCGACTATATGTTCATCAACCGGCAGGATGGCACCTTCAGCGAAGAGGCCCCGACCCGACTCACCCAGCACTCCCTCTACTCCATGGGCTCTGACGCAGCAGACATTAACCATGACGGACTATCCGATCTCATCACACTCGATATGCTCCCGGAAAATAATTTCGACCAGAAAATGCATTCCGGCGCAGAGAATTTCGAAAAGTTCCGGTACCTGTTTTCCAAAGGTTTCCACAACCAGTATAGCCGAAACATGTTGCATGTCAATAACGGTGAAGGATATTTCAGCGAAATTGGTCAGCTGGCAGGCATATCCAATACCGATTGGAGTTGGTCTGCCCTGCTGAAGGATTTTGATAATGATGGGAATAATGACCTGTTTGTCACCAATGGGTATGTACGCGACTACACCGATATGGACTTCATCAAATACTCCTTCGACAATCAGGTTGCCATGCAGGAAACCGGAGGATCCGACCAAAGCGTGATGGACTACATCAAAAAAATGCCGGGCCATCCAATGAGCAATTATATGTTCCGCAATCAGGGCAATCAAGGCTTCCAGAACGTATCCATGCAATGGGGATTCGAAAGAAAAGCCATTTTCTCCGGAGCAGCCTCTGCAGACCTTGATGGCGATGGCGACCTCGACCTTGTCACCAGCGTCACAAACGGGAAGGCAGGCATCTTCCTGAACGGGCTGTCAAATAATAACGGTAACGGGTACCTTAGATTTTCTTTGTACGGCGAAGCTGCCAACACCATGGGCATCGGTGCCGTGGTGAAGGTATATACGGCTGATACCCTGCAGGTTCAGGAACACCACCTTAGCAGGGGCTTCCAGTCGTCCATGGAACCGATCATGCATTTTGGACTGGGGAAACACCAAAAGGCAGATTCCGTCCGCATCACATGGGTCGATGGACGCACACAATTACTACGCGACCTGCCGACCAACAGTGTGACGAAACTCAGGCAATCAGAAGCGGCTCAGGTACAGTTACCCAAAATACCCGAAGGCAATACGTTGTATCAGGAATTGCCAAACACAGGGTATGCCCTCCATGACAGATACCAAAGTGATTTTAGCATCCAACCAAGGCTTAACAACTTCATCAGTAATGTTTCACCGGTGATGGCCGTTGCCGATCTCGACAGGGATGGTCAGGAAGACATCGTCATTGGGGCCACACGTGCACAATCCACCAGACTGAGGTTCGGCAATGTCAGTGGATTCGGGAAAACCGACTCGCTCGAAGATGCGTTTCCTTCGCCTGTCAGCGCGATCGCAGTGGCAGATCTTAACGGTGACGGATACCCTGAAATCATCATCGGCCGGAACGCCTTCGGGACCGGAACTTCCAGTATACCATTGCTCCAGGTCTACCTGAACAACAAAGGCAGTATTTTCACTCCGCAAGGAAACCCCTTCCCTGAAACCACCGGGAACATCGGTTGCATCGCCATCGACTTTGACAGTACCGAACATGTAACCCGCATATTTGCAGGCGCACGCATACGCGGTGAAGACTACCCGCTCAGTGATACGTCGAGACTCATAGTGCTAGACCATAAAGGAAAATTCCTCCGCTCAGAACCATTACCCGAAAAAGGCCTGGCAGGCATGCTCACAGGAGCAGTATTCACAGATATCAACGGGGACAAGAAAAAAGAACTGATCACTGTCGGAGAATTCACACCGCTTAGTGTATATGAACGCAATGGTACATCATGGTACAATAAAACCGAAAGCATCTCCGGACTGCCTGGCACGGGATGGTGGTGCAGTCTCTACAAGACAGACCTCGATGGCGATGGAGATGAAGATCTGGTGGCAGGGAACTACGGTCTTAACACGCAATTCCGTACAGGACCACAATCTCCGCTCACGATCATTTGCAAGGATTTCGATGGTAATGGCAAATCGGATGCGATCACCTCATATTTTATTGACGGGCGCTCATACCCCAGTCACTCACTTGATGACCTCCTTGAGCAATTGCCCTCCCTGCGCAAGCGCTTCAATACCTATGCCGCCTATGCAAAAGCAGGAACCGATGAGATCTTCAGCGTGGCCGAACGAAAAGACGCCATAGAACTGAATGCCACAGAGATGCGGACAGTTGTCCTCGAAAACACCGGGAAAGGACGACTCGTTCGCCACGACCTGCCCGTGCAGGCACAGTATGCACCGATTTTTGCTATTGCGGCCACCGATATGGATCGCGATGGCAAAAAAGACTTGATCCTCTGCGGAAACCAGTCAGGTACAAGGATCAAATATGGCAAGTATGACGCCAACAGGGGGTTTATCTTCCGCAATGAAGGTGACTTCAAATTCTCCTACCTTTCACCAGTCCGAACCGGAATATCCCTCCAGGGAGACATAAGGTCCATCGCGGTCATGCAGGCCGGTACGAAGTTGCTGTTCGGCGTGAATGGTGGGGTGATACATACCCTGCAAAAAAAATGACACCCATAAGTCGAGATGAGGATTTCAATCGCCGTCCGGCGGCTGTCGGTATCGTACGAGGATACATCAACGGATCATCATCCAGGACCCAAGAATGTTCTGCCAGTGATATAAAAAAGCCAGGAAGATCCATCAGATCCCGGCCAATGCATAAACCTGTATGGCTACAATCGGGTCCACGTAAAAAATACGACAGGCATATCATTTTCTAGGCCTATCCCTTCGATCCCGATCAGAAACAGACCGAACAGGAAAAGAAACAATCACATGCTCAGAGCTTCCGTACAAATTTCGTGAGGATGACGATCACCTGCCCTTCGATACGGCCTTCTATCTGTGTCGTATTGTCTTCAACCAGCCGGATGTTCTTCACCACCGTACCCATCCTTGCATTCAGGGTGGAACCCTTCACATCCAGGGATTTTATCAGTACAACGCTGTCACCGGAATGGAGGATCTGTCCGTTACAATCACGATGGAGGATCACATCCGAATCATTTTCGTGATCACCGGTCGCCCTTGCCCAAGCCATCGATTCATCATCCAGATACATCATCTCCAGTGCTTCCGATGCCCAGCTATCATCCCTGAGTCGATTCAGCATCCGCCAGGAAACGACCTGCACAGCGGGCACTTCGCTCCACATGGCGGTTGTCAGACAAGACCAGTGTTGCCTGTCAAGCTCCGCCTTTTTTTCTATCTGCGCCAGGCAATTCGCGCACAGCATGATGCAGTTATCCGCATGACGCTGGTCCTGTGGAGGCACTTCATACATCCTCACATCTTCCCCTGATGCGCAGAGTTCGCATCTACCTTCACTTCTTTGCTGCAGATCCTGTTCCAGTGCCATATGATATTGTCAATTGCGCGCGAAGGTAACCTTTTCCGATACTGAAGCAGGTATGGCAGATCTTATAGACACAACCCCCAAAAGATACACTACATGATCTTCGGAATGATGAACGATCAGCAAATCCAATTCACCGTCAGCTGCAAGGCCCTGTATAGCGGCACAGAAGCGATCAGTCGGGATCTTTCGAAGCATCAAAGGACACCCTGTTGTTCAGATGGTCCTGCAGTTTCAAACGATCAACCCCTTCTTTCAACCAGTCAGGTGCAACAGCCCCTTTCAGGTGATGGTCAAAAAACTCCATCATCCGCACACTGTAATCTTTTCGGTTTTCCATCTTTGCCAGTCCGTGATTCTCTCCCTTGTACTGCATCAGTACGACCGGCTTTTTCAGCCGGCGCAGGGCATTGTAAAACTCGATCCCCTGGGTAAAATCCACCGCCCCGTCTTTATCGTTGTGCAGCATCAGCAGAGGGGTCGTCACATTCTTGACATGATACACCGGTGAGTTTCGCAGGTATGCAT
>JBIKIB010000270.1:0-5308 GCA_044361845.1 Chitinophagaceae bacterium
ATTGACGTCGACCATCGTCCCGTCCAGCCCTTTTTGCCGGATGGGAATCACGGGTTTTCCCACAGCCGTGTTCCGGTTGCTTTCTATCCGTTCCAGTACCGAGCGTCCGGTGGCGGAAGAAGTCAATCTTGCGTCCAGGCTGTTGAATTTTGTGAACATCTGTTCCGGTGAAAAGAGAAGGCCCATGGACTGTAGCATGCAGAGGCTGGCGAATGCAGTCGGGTTGCTGTCAATATATTCGCTTCTAAGGGTCTGATTTTTTTTCCGAAGCTGACTCATCCTGTCTTTCATCAAACCGATGCCTACCGTATCGCGTAGGTTCATTTTCCGGTTCATTTCCTGCTGGATGGTCCAGGTCTCGCGCGACAAGGGGATGTCCATCCGGTGGAATCGTTCATAGGCCTGTACATCCGGATCTTTACCGCTTACCGCTGCGGCAAATGCCTCTTTGGCGGATCCTTTGATCTCGATCACGGAATTCGTGAGCATGAAGCTCAGTTGGGGCTGCATGGAGATGGCTTTACCGACGTACAGGTATTGGGTGGTATCGAGGACGTCTATGCGAACGATCTGTGGTTCCGGGGTGACGCCTTTCCAGACGACCAGATCCTTTCCGGCAGATTTTACGGTATCTAACTTGTATTTACCGTTCTTCTGGTGGTAGACCCTGATGTCATGATCACCCAGGCCTTTCAGTCGAATGTTCACGGTGAAGCCATCCTGCGCTGCTGCGACCAGCGGCAGAAACCCGAAGAGTAAAGCGTAAAGTCTTTTCATCAAATGCATCTTTTCGATTTTATAAAACATGTGGCTAAAAACGAAGCGCCTCCGGAACGGTTCCGGAAGGCGCTGGTCATTCATCAGGGATTATCGGTCATGCCGGGGTTGTATTGCAGGATCATGGGTGGTATGCGTAGGGTCAGCCGGGCTGCTGTGAGGGTGAAGGTCTCGTTGTCCAGGCTTTTTGTCTTGTCCACGTTGTTATAGGTTGCATCAAACCAGAGCCTGCGCATGTCGAGCCAGCGCATGCCGGTGCTGGCGAATTCCCGGTGTCTTTCTTCCAGGCAAAAGCGCACCATGGCATCCTGTGTGGCGGCGGTGACGGTGGCATTGGCCAGGGGCATCCTGTTTTTGCGGAGTTCTTCCAGGTCGGCCTTTGCGCCTGCCATGTCGTTATTCCGCGCTTTGCATTCTGCCAGCATCAGCAGGAGGTTTGGCAGATTTGGACCGAGGTTGATGCTGGTCGGGGAGTTCCGGATCGCACCGGGCAGGGTGACGGTGCCGTTGGCCACGTTTTTATCCAGGAACATGCGGCGGCGGAGGTCGGTTGCCTGGAAGAGGTTCAGCACCGCAGGCTTCACGAACAGGCAGTTCCGGTTGACGGTTGAGTTGTAACTCAGTTGGCGCAGGAAGATGTTCTCCGTGCTGTTATACAGCAGGGGATATCCGGATGCGCCCCGCCAGGGTTGCGTGGACGTGTACCAGCCCGCAGGGGCTCCTGTCGTCATGGTTGTGTTGTAATTGTAGAGTACGACGGGGATAGCGCCGCCGGTGAGCCCGTTGCGGCAGTTGTTGAGTTCCGTCAGTGCCGCTGTGTAATTCCGCATCTGGAAATGCACCATGCCGAGCATGTATTGGGCTGCGGGCCTTGACATGCGCACCCGGCTAAAGGGTTTAGCCTGCAGGTCGGGGATGGCAGCGGTCAGTTCGTTGATCACAAACGTGTAAAGTTCCTGTACCGTAGCTCTTTTGAAGTCCCGGGCGTTGACATCTGCCGTTTGCACGATGGGTACTGCCAGGTCTGTCGATGCGCTCGCCGCATTATAGGGCTGTCCGAACAGGTTGGCGACGAGAAAGTGGTTGAAAGCCCGGCAGGCTTTGGCTTCCGCGAGGATCTCGCGTTTCTTGTCGGGTGTACCACCTTCTGACTCCATCACGCCATCCACGATCATGTTATAGGTATAGAGCTGGTTGTAGAAGGCACCCCACTCATTCGATTCATCCGTAGGTTGATAAGGGTCGGCCATCCATTTGAAGCCGTTCTGCCAGGCGATGGTGGGAACGACATTGAGGAAGCCCGCGGAAGAGTATACATCATCACCCATGTAAACGGGCATCTCGGCGGACCCCAGCAACAGGGTAACCCCGCCCGGCTGGTTGCGGACGTTCAGATAGCTGAAGAGGTTGGTATTGTTCAACAAGCCGTTGTACTGATCGGTCGTCTGGATGATATCCAGCCCCTTTGGCTTCACATCCAGGAATTTCTGGCAGGCTGAGATCGACAGCAGCATGATCCCCATCAGGGCGATCTGCAATGGTTTTATGATGCGCATATTATATTTATTTTTTCAGGATGGTCTGTTCAGAATGATGCACGGATACCGAAGGTGTAGAAGGCTGGCATGCGATCGGTTCGAAGTCCTGCCTGAACATCATAGTACTCCGGATCGATGTCATATTTATTTTTCGTCCACAGCAGCACGTTGTTGACCTGTCCATACACGCTCAGTTCACTCATCGATAGTTTCTTCACGATGTCCGCCGGAAGGCTGTAATTCAGCGTGAGATCTCGCAGCCGTACATAAGAGGCGCTCACGATGTTCTGATAGGCGCTGGTGTAGAAGGCCGTATTCCGTGTGGAGGTGTTGGTGGCCGTATTCGCGATATATTTCGGCACGTCGGTTCTTGTTTCGTCACCGGCATCTTTCCAGCGGTCGTTGAAATAGGCCGGCATGTTGTTGAGCAGTCTGCCGCTGTAGAATCTGTTGACATCCCGGCGCATCTGGTGGCCAAGGTTGTAGATCACCAGGAAGCTCAGCGAGAAATTCTTGTAACTGAACTGGTTGGTGATGCCTCCGTACCAGAGTGGCTGGGTAGTGCCCGCATACATCGGATCGTCAACCTTCAGTTGTGATGCCAGACGGACGGTGTCTTTCGTGGCATTCAGCGCCATCGGATTCCCGTTCGCATCAAGACCGATGTAGTTGTATCCAAAGATGGGATAGGCCGAATACCCTTCCATCTGTGTGCCGGAGATCTTATTGTTTTGTGTGAGTACGATATTCCGTTTCAGCTCGGTGATCTTATTTCGGTTATACGATACTGTTAGTGTGGTGCGCCATTGGAAATTATTCGACTTCAGGTTGAGGCTGTTGATCTGAAGTTCCACGCCTCTGTTGCTGAGGCTGCCGAGGTTATCGTATGCATAGGAGAATCCGGTGGTCGGATCGATGGGGACGAATCCCAGCAGGTTGCTGGTCTGCTTGTCGTAGGCATCGATGGAGCCGGACAGGCGGTTGTCGAACAATCCGAAGTCTACCCCGATATTGGTGGTGGCCGTCCGTTCCCAGGTCAGCAGGTCGTTCCGCGGTGTGAAGAGCACATAGCCCGTTCCCAGTCCGGCGAAGATGGCGTTGTTGCGCGCACCCACGATGTCATAGGGTCCGCCCTGGCCGGGTATCGGTGCATTGCCTGCGAGTCCGTATGTAAGGCGCAATTTCAGGTTATTGACCACTGTCGACTTGAAGAACTCCTCCCTTGCGATATTCCATGCGCCTCCGATGCTCCATATCGGTTTGTACTGGATGCTCGGATCAGAACCGAAGAGGTTAGACTGATCCATCCGTGCACTGGCGTTGAGGGTGTATCTGCGGTCGTAGGTATAGGCGACATTCCCATAGAGCGAAAAGAAACGTCTATCGGTTTCGCCATAGTTGTGTTGATTGACCGTTAGGACGTTGATCGTGCGGCTGGGCAGGAAATTCACAGGGTTGGTCACACCGGTGCTTCCCAGCATCAGCTCATCGATGTATCCGAAGGATTGGGTCTGGAAGTCGAAACCCCTTTTGAAGGTTCCAAGCGTTTTCGCGAAGTTCATGCGCGTTTCGGTACCGGCGAGGGCTGTGAGTTGGTGTTTTTTCGCGAAGGTATTGTCATACGCGAACTGGTTGCGGATGGTCCATGCCTGCTGGGTCACGTTGTTCGTCAGATAGTGACCGCCCGTGGTCGGGAGATAGTAGGTCGGGTTGGCACCGGCGGTGGCGGGAGCCTGTGTGAAGAACACCCGTTCGTTGCGTACCCGGTAGCTGTTCTGGTCGTAATAGTCATACGATTCGAGGGCGCCCCGCTGGTATTGTGCCCGTCCTTCATAGCTCAGGCCTTTCCAGAGTTTCACGGTGAGTCCGGCATTCAGACGTGCTGACAGGTTGGTGGTGTTATTCTTCGTATTGCCCGGTTCAAGCATTGGCTGGTAGTCGAGTCCGATCCTGCTCTGTGTTTCTGAGATCGTGCGGAAGGGATCGTGCCGGAGCAGGTAGGCCATGGACAATGGGTTATTTGCACCATCGGCCAGCATGGCGTACGGTAGTATGGTGGAAGCGGTGCCGGGGAAGTCTGTTAGCAAGAACTTCTGACTGTTCTCATAGGCCATATTGGCTGTGAGGTCGAAACGAACGGACTTCGACAGGGTGAAATCCTGGCGCAGATTTACCTGGTACCGGTCGAGGTTGCTGCGGTTATACCCCTGGTCCTTCGTATAGGCCACCGATCCGTAGTAACTGTGGAAATCGCTGCCTCCGTTGAAGTTGAGGCTATGGTTCGTCAGCATGCTGTTCTGGTAGAGAAAGTCGTTCACCTGGCCTCCGTTGCTGAGGCGGGACAGGGAATCCAGCCGCTGGTCGGCCAGCGCTGAGCCGATCAGGTTGCGCGACAGGTCGTACATGATCTGTTCGTGCGGGGTGACGACCGGGAGGTTGTTGTTGGAACTGGCGGTGGTGACGGTTGCCCAGGGATATGCGACGGGATCGAAGATCTGTCTGCCCGCGGTCACGAGCTGACCGGACGACATCAGATTGAAGTAATCCATGTCGGGTTTTCCCCTGAACGATGCGAAACCTGTGTAATTGACCTGGACCTTCTTCGGGCCAGTCGACATCCGGCCTTTTTTGGTGGTGACCACCACGACGCCATTGGCGGCGGCGGCACCCCAGATGGAGGCGGCGGTTGCATCCCGCAGGACGTTGACGGATTCGACATCTTCCGGATTCACCAGGGATGTCAGGGTGTTCAGGTCGTAGATGGGTACGCCGTCCACCACGAAGAGGGGCGACCGGTCGGCATTGACGGAGGTGAGTCCCCGCAGGAGGAACTTGTCGGCGTTGCGTCCGTAGCCGACGGCGAGGCCCGGTACCAGACCTTCCAGCCGATCGATCAGATTCATGCTGATGCTCTTGCTCCGGAAGGCTTCATTGGTGACGGTGGAGAAGGACCCGGCGCTGCGTTCCCGTGGCAGTTGCTGGTAGCCGGTGCT
>JBIKIB010000271.1:0-5293 GCA_044361845.1 Chitinophagaceae bacterium
GCCATTGCAGGGGTCGAGGTGAGTTCCTACGGGACGATCGAGACAAAGCTCCCTGGTGAGAAACCGGAGCAGCTGAGCATCACCGACGGCAGGCAGGTGCCTGACATGCTCTGGGCATTCATGGACCGCTTCGAAGCAGCGTCTGAGCACCGGGAGGCGCAATACGCACAGGGCTTGTATGGTTACACTTCCTATGATGCCGTGCGTTTCTTTGAGCCGGAGAGGCTCTCCGCCGCGGATAAGGGACAGCAGATCCCGCTGATGCGCTATCGGCTGTACCAGTATGTGATCGCCATCAATCATTTCAGGGACGAGCTGTTCCTGTGTGAGAACTGCATCGAAGGGGTACCCTCTGAGGGCGCACTGCTGCACAGCATCGTCCGCAGCCGGGATGTCCCGCAGTATCCTTTCGCCTTGCAGGGAGCCGAGACCTCCAACATGGATGACAGTGCCTTTCTGGCGATGGTGCAGAAAGGTATCGCACACTGCCACCGCGGTGATGTCTTCCAGGTCGTGTTCAGCCGTCGCTTCAGCCAGGGGTTCACCGGCGATGAGTTCAACGTGTATCGTGCCCTTCGAAGCATCAACCCTTCCCCATACCTGTTCTTTTTCGATTACGGGTCGTACAAGCTGATGGGGTCATCTCCTGAAAGCCAGCTGGTGGTGAAGGGCGGCAAGGCGGTGGTGCATCCGATCGCGGGCACGTTCCGGCGCACCGGCAATGACGAAACGGACCAGCGTGAAGCGGCCCGCCTCCTGGAGGATCCCAAAGAAAATGCCGAGCATGTGATGCTGGTCGATCTCGCGCGCAACGACCTGAGCAGGGTGTGTGACGATGTGAAAGTGACGCAGTACAAGCAGGTACATTACTATTCGCATGTGATACACCTGGTGAGTGAAGTGACCGGACAGGTAAGGCCCGATAGCAATCCCTTCGCGCTGATGGCGAAGACATTCCCTGCCGGAACGCTGAGTGGAGCGCCCAAGATCCGCGCCATGGAACTCATCGATGCCTACGAACCGACCGGACGATCCTATTACGGAGGGGCGCTGGGTTTCATGGGATTCGATGGCAGCTGCAACCATGCCATCATGATCCGCAGCCTGCTGAGCCGCGACAACCGGCTGACGTACCAGGCAGGTGCGGGCATCGTATCCTCCAGCATCCCGGAACAGGAACTCCAGGAAGTCGGCAATAAGCTCGGTGCCCTGAAGAAGGCCATCATCGCGGCGGTGGACCTCACCGGTTGATCGGTGAGCGTTTGCCGATCATAGAATATAAATTTCAACCGGATCCCGGATCCGACATATACACCTCAATCAAGCGACCGAACGTGCAGCGAATCCTGATTTTTGACAACTACGACTCCTTCACCTACAACCTGGTGCACCTGGTGGAGCGCATCCTCGGGCTGAAGACCGAGGTGTTCCGCAACGACGAGATCCCCCTGGAGCAGGTGGATGCTTTCGACCGCATCATCCTTTCTCCCGGGCCCGGCATCCCCGATGAGGCCGGCTTACTCCTTCCGCTCATCAAAGCCTATGCCCCGACAAAGCCGATCCTGGGTGTTTGCCTCGGACACCAGGCCATCGGGCAGGCATTCGGAGGAACACTCACCAACCTGGAGGATGTCTACCATGGCGTTGCCACACCCATCCGCCTTGAAGCGGACATCATCCCATCGGCTTTTGGAAATGACTGGTTCACCGGTCTCTCCGGGCCGGTGGTCGGGAGATACCACAGCTGGGTCGTCAGTGATGCCGGCCTGCCTGAATGCCTGGAAGTGACCGCAAGGGACGCTGCAGGGCATATCATGGCGCTCCGCCACCGGACCTTCGATGTGCAGGGGGTGCAGTTCCATCCCGAGAGCATACTCACCCCCGATGGCGAACGGATGCTCAGGAACTGGTTTGGTAAGTCGATCCACACAAAAGAATAACGGTAACGTATATGCGAAAATATCTCACCCTGCTGTTCGAGCACAAGACCCTCGACCGAGCCCAGGCCCGGGAGATCCTCACCGGCATCGGTAACGGTGCATACAACGAGCATGAGGTCACCGCCTTCATGACGGTCTACCTCATGCGCAGCATCACCATCCCTGAGCTGCAGGGTTTCCGGGATGCGCTGCTCGACCTCTGTGTACCGGTGGACCTCGGAGGCCGGAGGGTCATCGACATCGTGGGCACGGGTGGTGACGGGAAGAACACCTTCAACATCTCCACACTTGCCTGCTTCATCGTGGCGGGGGCAGGGCAGAAGGTCGCCAAGCACGGCAACTACGGTGCCAGTTCCATCAGCGGGGCATCCAATGTGATGGAGCGTATGGGGTACCGCTTCAAGAGCGACAGCGATGCGTTGAATCGTGAACTGGACGCCGCCGGCATCTGCTTCCTGCATGCACCGATGTTCCATCCCGCACTCAAGGTGGTGGGGCCCATCCGGCGCAACCTCGGGATGCGCACATTTTACAACATGCTCGGTCCGATGGTGAATCCCGCCAAGCCAGACTACCAGCTGGTGGGGGTCTACAGCCTCGAAATGGCAAGGGTGTACAACTACCTGCTGCAACTCGATGACAAGCCATTCACGATCATCCACAGCCTTGACGGGTATGATGAGATCTCTCTGACCAATGACACGAAAGTGATCACCCGGGAAGGGGAAAAAGTGATCTCCCCTGAACGGCTGGGGAAGCGGCGGGTCTTTGCAGAAGATCTGCACGGAGGCGATACCCCCGAAGCCGCAGCGGCCATCTTCCGCAATATCCTCGGAGGGCAAGGCAGCTGGGCGCAGAACGCAGTGGTGCTGGCGAATGCTGCCATGGCATTACACTCGACCGGTCTGCACGGATCCTATGATGACGCATACGCCGCCGCTGTCGAGAGCCTCGATTCGGGCAGGGCGATCGGTGCACTGGAAACGCTTATCGCCATGCAATGACAGACAGATCATTCACACAAATACATCACTATGCAAGGACCGCATATACTCGATGAGATCATCGCGCACAAGCGCGCCATCCTTCCGGTGAGGAAGGGGCTCGTACCGACTGCGGTGCTGGAGAAATATCCGTATTTCGAGCGTCGCTGCAGCTCCCTCGCAGCCTCCCTGCGGATGGGTGCCCATACCGGCATCATTGCGGAATTCAAGCGGAGTTCGCCTTCAAAAGGTGTCATCAACGATGCTGTCACGGTCGCCGAAGTGGCCGCGGCATATGCGGCCGGAGGGGCAGCGGCGATTTCCGTACTGACGGATGACCGGTTCTTTGGCGGATCGAATGATGACCTGATGGATGCACGGGACACGGTGGACCTGCCTCTCTTGCGAAAGGACTTCATCATCGACGAATACCAGATCCTGGAAGCAAAAGCCATCGGCGCCGACCTGATCCTCCTGATCGCGGCTTGCCTCACGCCGGCAGAAGTCAAAGCCCTCGCGGCATTTGCGCAGGGGCTTGGCCTGGAGGTCTTGCTCGAGTTGCACGAAGCCGAAGAACTCGGGCATATCTGCGAAGGGATCGAACTGGTGGGGATCAACAACCGAAACCTCAAGACTTTCGAAGTGGATATCGAACGCAGCCTGCGGATGGCCGGGCAAATACCTGCCGGGAAGATAAAGATCGCCGAGAGCGGCATCCATACGCCCGCACAGGTAAATGTATTCAGAGAGCATGGCTTCAGTGGATTCCTGATGGGAGAGCAATTCATGAAACACGCCGATCCCGGGGATGCGTTCCGGCAGTTTGTCGCAGCTTTGTAAAACACCACTATGAGGATAAAAGTATGCGGTATGACGAAGCTCGAGCAGTTGCGGGAACTCGATGCACTCGGCATTGAATTCGCCGGACTGATCTTTTACCCGCGCTCACCACGGTATGTCGGGAAATTCCCGCTCAGCGCCGGTGATGTGCGAAAAGAAAAGCTCCATATCAACCGGGTAGGGGTATTCGTGAATGCGGAAGCCGATGATGTGCTGCGGGCCGTTGATGAGTGGCGTCTTCATATGGTGCAGCTGCATGGCGATGAATCCGTGAAGTATTGCGAACATATCAGCAACCATGTCACCACTATCAAAGCGTTCAGGGTGGGGCCGGATGAGAACATCGCATGGAAGATCCATCCTTACCGCGATGCCGTTGATATGTTCCTGTTCGATTCCGTCGGGGTGAACTACGGCGGCAATGGCAGCCAGTTCGATTGGGAGCTGCTCGCATCCGTTGCCATCGGTAAGCCTTATTTCCTGAGTGGCGGCATCGGTCCGCAGGATGCGGAAAGGGTGCGTGATTTTGCCGGCCGGCAATCCGACCTCTTCGCCCTAGATGTCAACAGCCGTTTCGAGACGGCACCGGGCGTCAAGGATATGCGTCTCGTAGAGGCATTCAAAAAACAGGTAAACCGGTAAGACGATCATCCGGTCATGATAAGATCAGAAAGAAAAAAATACATATGACAGTCACCTATCAGAATCCAGACACACAGGGCTATTACGGCTCTTTCGGAGGGGCCTTCATCCCCGAGATGCTGCACCGGAATGTCGCGGAGCTGCAGTCAAAATATCTGAAGATCATGAGTGATCCTGAATTCCGCCGCGACCAGGACGCTTTGTTGCGCGACTATGTCGGTCGGCCGACACCGCTCTTCCATGCACTCCGCCTCAGTGCAAAACACCGCACCCGCGTTTTTCTCAAGCGCGAAGACCTCTGCCATACCGGTGCGCATAAGATCAACAACACCATCGGCCAGATTCTCCTTGCCGAGCGGCTCGGTCGTACCCGCATCATTGCGGAGACAGGCGCCGGGCAGCATGGCGTGGCCACTGCAACGGTTTGTGCGCTCAAGGGGCTTGAGTGCATCGTGTATATGGGGGAGAAGGACATCGAGCGGCAGGCACCCAATGTGGCCCGTATGCGGATGCTCGGCGCGAAAGTCGTGCCGGCCCTCAGTGGAAGCCGTACGCTGAAGGACGCCACCAACGAAGCCATCCGCGATTGGATCAATCACCCGGAGGATACGCATTATATCATCGGCAGCGTCGTAGGACCCCATCCATATCCCGATATGGTCGCCAGATTTCAGAGCGTCATCAGTGCGGAGATCCGGAAGCAACTGCTGGAGAAGACCGGATCGGAACTGCCGACGCATATCGTCGCCTGTGTCGGTGGAGGCAGCAATGCGGCCGGAGCTTTTTACCATTTCCTCGATGAGCCGGACGTCAGCATCGTTGCCGTCGAGGCCGCCGGACACGGCGTGAACAGCGGCATGAGCGCCGCCACCACACAGCTCGGAAAGC
>JBIKIB010000272.1:0-5260 GCA_044361845.1 Chitinophagaceae bacterium
CTAGATAATGGGTTTTCCAATGATAGATACCCTGAAGCGGTCGAGCATGCCTTCCTGTACCTCGGATATGATCCTAAAAATACAACTTATATCTTACCATGGTCCTTCCCGCATGCCTAACTTTTATTTTCCTATTATTGTAGTTTTTTAACATGAACGTCCCGGCAACACTTCGATATGGAATACTCTTCTCATCGCTTTTTTCGTTGGGTGTGTTTTCCCTTTCCGCAAAGTGCCTGAACAGCAGGGATAGTTCCTTTCCCGAAAAATCAACGATTGATACCCTTCACCCGAAGCAGGAAAGAGATAGTCTGGTAATCGCAGATCGGAAGCAATCGAGAGGGGCTACCATTTTAGTGGCTGGAACTTCCGTGGGTGCCGCTGCAGGGTTATACATATACCTGCAAAAAGCCTGGTGGGCCGAAAAATCCACTAATTTTCATTTCGACGAAGGACGGGATCTGCGGTATGCCAATAACCTCGATAAGATGGGCCATCTTATGGGTGGCATCATCGTGTCAGACATCTACTACGATTTATGCCGGGGGCTTGGCATGAATGATAAACGTGCGGCCTGGTGGGGATTTGGAATGGGCACCGGATTACAGATGGCTATCGAGATAAAAGACGGATTCGCGCCCGATTGGGGCTTCAGTGTGCCCGATATCGCATTTGGTGCTTTCGGATCCCTCATGCCATTACTCAAACAACAATCGCCTTTCTTCAAAAACACTGATTTCAAATTCAGCTACTGGCGCAGATCCGATAAATATTTTGATGCCAGAGATATTAACCCAGGATTTCATATTGACGATTACCTGAACCAGACCTATTGGATGACCACTTCACTCAGATACCTTACCGGGAATCGGGTTGACTGGATCCCGGATTGGCTCGGACTTTCCATCGGATGGGGTATTGAAGCAGAAAGCTGGAACACCAATCCCGCAGATCCCGGGAGCGGAGGGAAACCCGAATTTTATATCTCCCCCGATATCGACCTCGTTCGACTGTTCAAGCCCAAACGGTCATTTTGGAAAATGACCCTCAAAAGACTGAATTATCTGAAATTTCCCTTACCCGCCCTGCAGATCACACAGAAAGTCACGTTTTGGCCGATTTATTATTGATCGCATCTTACTAAAGAACAATCAGTTAAGAGCTTTAAAAGAATATAAATTTAAGTACGCTAAGGATTCATATTACGATTTCTCCTATCCTACATGCTTACCTCAGGATGGTGACATAACCCGCGATCTTAGGTCTGCCATTCTTGGGATCGATGACATAGTAGTATGTTCCAGCGGGCTGGGCTTTGCCACCTGACCGACCATCCCACGGCTCATTGTACCCAACAGAACGAAACAACAACTGTCCGGTCGTACTGTATACTTCAACGATCGCTCCGGGATATTTTTCAAGATGCCGGATCTCCCACCTGTCATTATAGCTATCGCCATTGGGCGTGAAGGTATTGGGCACGATCGGCTTCAACAGTACCCTCACCCAGACTTCATCTGTTGCCCTGCACCCATCTGCCGATAAAACACGGAGCTGGTATTGAGTATCTTCAACCGGAGAAGCGGAAGGGGTCAGTTTGATGGGATCATCAATCCCCAAAGGTGGTCTCCAGAGATACTGAAGCCCATTGCCTCTGGCGGTAGCACTTATGACGATTGAGCTGCCTTCAAGGACTACCCTGTCAGGACCCGCATCCACCTGAGGAGTTGGAAATACGACCATTGGTCTTTCCAAAAAAGCACTACAACCCACCGAAGTGGTATATGTGTATCGTATCTGGTGGGTTCCCGGACCTGCCAATCCCGGAAAGAATGCATCGCCTGTACCCATTCCGGTTCCTGAGAAGAGAAAACTTCCGGTAATACCGGATGTCTCCCTGGCAGAAATTATCCTCAACAGTGAATCCTCCTGGCAGACAGGGGGGATGGGATCGAACACCACTTGGGGACTGGCATTGACGACAATACCTTGGGTAACATCATCCAGACAACTGATGCCCGAATATGCAACCACACGGATCGTATAGTTTTTTGTCGCCGGACTGCCGAAATCCGGATACCGATGCGCATATACTTTACCTATAGTGGGTGATTCATCAATCGTGGTATCCACCAGATCGTTGTCAGCATTCCAATAAATGACCAAACGGGTAACATTTCCGAAATCCACCGAGGACGTATTATTCAGCAAAACATCCTTATTACTGCAAAGCTGACCCGAATTGACAATGTCGAATCGCGCTTCGGGTATCGCTCCATTGACCGTGAAAGTTTGCTGTACCGTATCCTTGCAACCTGCAGCGGAGGTTACGACGAGGGATACAGGGTATGTCGTTGCTGCAGTGATCGAGAAGGAGGGATTTTTTAGGACAGACGTGACCGGTGTCGGACCGAACCCCCAGAGATAGGTGAATGTTCCCGGATTCTGCCCGGCAACGGAGCTGGTGTCTCGAAAAAGCGCAACGGCATCGTTCACGCATACTTCGGGAAGGATGAAGCCTGCTACAGGTTTAGGATTGATGATAAGATCTGTGTTTTTTACCGCACTGAGGCATCCGGTACTGCTGCGCAGCGCCAGCGAAACAGGATAGGTACCTGCGGCGGGGAAATTCACCACCCTTGGGGTACCGACAGAAACCGAATCAACCGTACCCGATGCTGTACTCCAATACCAACGATTGACGATGGCACCGAAGGTTTGGCTGGCGTCTGTGATGGTCAAAGGAAGCCCTTCGCAGGCTGGCTGAGAGATGGTGAAATCCGGCATCGGCCTGGCTGATAAAGCCACCGTGCGTTGAGCCGTGTCGGATACACACCCAACATCTGTCACCAGGGCAAGCTTGACGATCTTGCTGCCACCCACAGTATAGAGATGGGCAGGCTGCGATATGCTGGATTTTGCACCATCGCCCAGATCCCAGATCCATCGAATGATCGGCCTCCCACCCGTCTGTGTCGATTTATCCATGAACCTGACCGAATCCGCAAAACAACCTGTGGTGGAAAAATCAAAGGCCGCGGTAGGTCTTTCAAATACATCAAGATCATAATCGATATCCTGAAAGTTGCCACATCCATCAAGTGTGGGATTGTTGGTTGTCACTTTTACGGGATAAGAACCCAGCCGTTGTATCCGGAGTTCTTTTCGCAGAGTATAACGATACAGGGTTCTTCCGCCCTGGATCCAGGTCGAGTCCGCCACAGGATTCAGCATGGTCGTGTCAAGTGGGATCTCCGCAATTTTCCAGGTGATCTGTGTGGGCTGGTACGACAAACTGATGGCCATGGAGAAAGGTGAATTCCGGCAAGTAGCCGGGAAGTTCACCGTACCGAGTAGGTTTTCCACCTGTATCGCTTGTGAAAGATCCTTCACGTTGGTGCCAGCATTATAGCCATAGGACTCAACACTGCCATAACCATAGGCAATGGCCGTAAAGGGAGAATCCGCTTTAAGATTCTGTACTGGATTTGACTGAGAGAGTACGCTGACGTCTTCCTGTAAGAATGAATAAAGCGTTCCGGGTATCGGAGCGAAATTCCCGGCAGGAGCATTCCCATTGATCCTGAAACTGGATGCTTCCGTTGATTTGATGATAATATTCAGAAAACATTTATTGACGTTGCTTTGTCCTGCCGGCACCCAATTCTGACGTGCTGAAAACACGGTAATGTTATTGATGGTCTGTTCCACAGGATTCAGGACGACCATCTCCGGGTCGCTCGGGAATGGGCAGCTTTGCGTCTGAAAACAATTTCCAGGATTCCTGGTATCACAGGAAAGGCTTGTCATATACTGTACGACAGAAATGGGTGCACCCTCAGATTCGATCAAAAGGGGGTTGGATGACCTCACTTCATAGAATCTCCCGGCAGCGATACCTGTCATTTGTGTTCGCAAACCGTTTTCTGTTTTAAAAACCCTGGGGTTGGCCTCGTTCACGAATACCCTGATGATATCATATGGTTTTGTGATGAAGGGAGCCGTGACAAAAGTCTTTCCCCAGGCCTTGGTTGGAAAGAGTTGCTGTAAAAGATTATCCCCACCGGAAGCTCCGCTGCAGTCAAAAGCTGACCAGGTGGTACTGGAGAAAACCGCAATGGGCTTACAGGCACCCGTCGCGGATGCGATGGACCTCACCCTGGTTCCTGAAATGTCGGCATCCTTCCTGAACTGTATCTGATAAACATCCCCCGGATTGTTCAATGTGACCCGTATGGTATCACCCGGAGCCCGGTTCCCATTTCGGCTTTGTGCCACCGTAACGATCTCGACTGTTGTGGATGCTTCCGGAGCGACCACACTCACCTGACCATAACCACTATTGAGCCCTGAAGAACCTACACTCGAATAACTGGGAACGATATATTCTTTGCCCAGCACATTCACCGGCAGCGCCAGAGTGGCACCAGATCGTGCGGCATTGATGATATGTGCATACACCACAACGGGCTGATCGGCCGTTACAAGTATCCCCGCATTGGCTTGTATGCCTTCTGCCAGTGTATGGACAATTCCGAGATTGGAAGCATCACCTGCTGCATTAGGCCCAATGAACTTACGCGTGACCGTATTGGCCAGGACCGTAAATGAAATCGTGGAGGAGCCGACTTTAATGGTTCCGGTAGCGTTCACATCCGATGTGATGTAAATACCCATGGCCGAACCATTGCCATCCACATGATCGGGATACGTCAACCAAAAACTTTTTCCTTTATTGGAAAAATCCTGGGCTACTGTCATCATGGCAGAAGTCAATAAAAGAAAAAGAAAACATGAACGAAATCTCATAAGATAAAGGTCGATAATGTAAATGTTAAAAAATCGAAAAAATAAGCAACATATCAAACCATCCTCCTGCTATAAAGGACTCCATAGGAAAAGTGACGATTTACGTCTTCCGCGAAGCAACCTTGGCTAATATATCCAATGTGGATTTTCCCATGTTTAAAACAAGATCCAACATGCTAAGGTTTGGCTGGAAGCCGTTCTTCTCTTCAAAAACCTGTGGGTAAATGGGGAATGGCCCAAGATCATGATCCTGAAAATTGTTCGGGCGTATCAGATCTCGAAGATCCAATAAACCCCTTTCCACTTCGGATGGATCATTCGCTACGGAAAGAGATACCCCGACCGCATCGTTCAGCCATTCAAAACAAACCTGATTCCAGTCTGCCAGAAAAGTCTCCCTGCGCCGAAACAACAACTCCAACGAATCACCATAGTGAAAAAACCAGGGCGA
>JBIKIB010000273.1:0-5255 GCA_044361845.1 Chitinophagaceae bacterium
CCGCGCATTGGTTAGGAATGTGAGAAACATCGAATTGCAGATTTAATGTAATATATAAAATTGCAGATAGACAATTAATAATATATTCTGTGATTTTATCATGATATTTTATGGCGGACGGTCATTCGGCTGATAAATGAACCAGTTGTCAGGATATGAACATTGACCGATCTTCAAGGGATACCAAATCTTCCCCTCCAGTCACGTACATCACAGGGAACCTATACCACATAAAAAAACCCGAAGAGCGGTGGAAAACTCCATCCTGCACTTCGGGGTGGGAATCAACACTGTCAGATGCGAATCCTACAGTGGAGAGCCAATGCCTCAAACTTTATTTCTTCACTTCGAATATCGCATTGTCGATGGTCGGGTTCACCTCTACCTTGGAGAAAGTGATCGGGGCAGGCAGCATATTGTTTTCCATGGTCATCGGTATGACGATGCCTTCTGGTAGTTTCTGATAATTGCTGTAGTTCACGATCAAATCAGATTCCTGACCATTCGCTTTGATCTTTGAAACGCGGCGAATGATGTAATATGTCTTGGCATCGATCAGATAGCTGCTCTCAGAGCCGCTCTTACGGATGAATTTCAACTTGAAGCAATCCGTTCCGTCGACATCTTCCTTACCTAAGAATTCAGCACTATGCCCTTTTGCTTTGTAGTCGAGCAGTTCACCCTGGATGTCAAGCTCCTCCTTACTCAGGGCCAACTGGTCTGCGGTCATGGCTTCCGGTGCCGTCTGCCCCATGAAAGGCATGTAACTCCACCCGGCTTCCGGGGTGATGATGGTATATCCCTCCATGTTCATGACACTGATCTGTTGCTTTTGGGCTTTATTATGCACCTGGTACATGGTCAATGCCACATCCGCCCCCTGCACATTCAGCATGGCTTCCGACTTCATACTGTTGATCTTTTTCCAGTTGGCCTGACCACCGACGGCCTCGATATGCTTACCGATGACCTCATCTGCGGATTGTGCGAACACGGATGCAGAAACCGCAATGGCTGCAAACATCGAAAAAATTGATTTCATGATTCTGATTTTATTGATTTAATGATTGAATACTGCTATTCCAGGATCAGGCTGATAAACAACTTTGCGCCCTCTTTGTACACCGACCCCTCATAAGAATTACTTTGCTCCTGCCTTTCGCCCATCAAATATAAACCCACTGGAACAAGCCGGGATACCGTTTGTAAAGTATCTTTAAACCTCATCTCAAACATGTGTCGCATGGAGCCACTTATAATTACAGGCAGGGTGGTGGATTGTTTTACAAAAGAGACCTACCCCGCAGAAATATTTGTCTTCGAAGGGCGAATTACCGCCATCAAAAGACTCGTGGATCCAAAGGACCCTGAGGACATTCCGTTCATCCTTCCGGGATTCGTGGATGCCCATATCCACATAGAAAGTTCCATGCTGGTCCCTTCCGAATTCGCCCGCCTGGCCGTTGTACACGGAACCGTCGCCACCGTCAGCGACCCCCATGAGATCGCTAACGTGTGCGGAATGGACGGAGTGAATTTCATGATAGACAACGGCCTGCTTACACCATTCAAATTCTATTTCGGAGCGCCCAGCTGCGTGCCCGCCACGACTTTTGAAACGGCGGGCGCACAACTTGACAGCCACGATGTGGAGCAGCTCCTGGACCGTCCCGAAATAAAATACCTCAGTGAGATGATGAATTTCCCCGGAGCGTTGCATGGCGACCCGGAAGTCCTGAAAAAAATCGAGGCCGCCCTGAAAAGAGGGAAACCCGTCGACGGACATGCCCCCGGACTCAGGGGTGAAGATGCCAGGCGGTACATCGCCCGGGGGATCTCCACCGATCATGAATGCTTCACCCGCGAAGAGGCACTCGATAAACTCGAAGCCGGCATGAAGATCATCATAAGAGAAGGCAGCGCCGCAAAAAATTTCGAAGCACTCATCGACCTGCTGCATGATCATCCTGATGCCATGATGTTCTGCAGCGACGATAAACATCCTGACAGCCTCGTGGACGGACACATCAATGCACTCTGTGCAAGGGCGGTGGCAAAGGGGATCGACCTGTTCAAGGTGCTGAAAGCAGCCTGCATCAATCCGGTCCTGCACTATGGGCTGGATGTCGGACTGCTCCGTGTCGGAGACCCGGCCGACTTCGTGATGGTCCGTGACCTGGTCGATTTCGAGGTCGCAGAAACCTGGATCGATGGCCGCTGTGTGGCAAGGGAAGGGATCTCCCTGATCGAAAGCATCGCATCAGCAACAGCACATGATAGCGAAAACGGACAACCGAAAAACGCCGTCACCCCCGTGAATAATTTCTCCTGCAGGCCACGGAAGACAGAAGAAATGGCCTTCCCGACAAAAGGTTCCGGCATCAGCACTCCCCCCGTGATAGAAGCCTTCGACGGCCAGCTGATCACAGGCAAACTGGAGCTGGATCCAACCCTGGAAAACAACCATTGGGTGTCGGACCCATCAAGGGATATCCTGAAGATCATCGTGGTGAACCGGTATCATGAAGCACCCGTCGCAAAGGCCTTTATCCGGAACTTTAGACTCAGAGAAGGCGCGATGGCCTCCTCGGTGGCACATGACTCACACAATATCGTGGCGGTGGGCGCCGATGATGAAAGCCTTTGCCGTGCCGTGAACCTCGTCATCGCACACCGGGGTGGCGTGAGTTTCGCCAACGGAAAAACAGAAATGGTCGTTCCCCTCCCCGTTGCAGGCCTCATGAGTATGGATGACGGATACCTCGTCGCGGAACAATACACAACGATCGACAGGGCCGCAAAAAATGCAGGCAGCACACTTGCCGCACCGTATATGACACTCTCCTTCATGGCCCTGCTGGTCATCCCCCACCTCAAGCTCAGCGACCTGGGATTGTTCGATGGTGACCAATTCGCATTGATCGATAAAGCCTGAACCTCCCGAAATGCAGATGTGATGCCACAACCAACAAAATCAAAGAATACCTGGAGACAGAAACTCTTCACCATCGTCTTCGAAGCCGACACAAAGGCCGGGAGAATATTCGACATCTCCCTGCTGCTCCTCATCGTCTTAAGCATCGTGATCGTGATGTTGGAGAGTATTCCCGGGTATAAACAACGATACGGTGATATACTCTACCGGGCAGAATGGCTATTCACGATATTATTCACCATCGAATACATACTCAGGCTGCTCGCCGTCAAAAACCCGGTGAAATATGCCACCAGCTTCTATGGCGTGATCGATCTGCTATCCATCCTACCGACATACTTCAGCCTGATCTTCCCACAGAGTGGATTTCTGATGGTGATCCGCTCGCTTCGGCTGATGAGGATCTTCCGCATTTTCAAGCTCTCCCGCTTCATCCGGGAAAGTATGGGCATCGTTCTCGCCCTGAAAGCCAGTGCCCGACGGATACTCGTTTTCCTGTCATTTGTCGTATTGCTCAGCATCATACTGGGAACCATAACCTATGTGGCAGAGAATCCATCTAACAAAGGGTTCACCAGCATTCCCCAAAGCGTGTACTGGGCGGTGGTGACCATCACCACGGTGGGATATGGTGATGTGTCTCCTGTCACCGCCGTAGGAAAACTGCTGGCATCGCTGATCATGCTGCTGGGATATGCGATCATCGCAGTACCCACAGGCATTGTGACAGTCGAACTTTCCAAGAGCGCTAACAAAGATCCGCACCATACACAGGCCTGCCCCAACTGCTCTCATGGGAGCCATGACCCTGATGCGATTTATTGCAAGTTGTGCGGACATGCCCTGAATCCTGCTGAATGAATGTCCATCCATCGAAACACAAAGTTTCCGTATTCCTTACATTCCCCTTACTTTCGAAGTCCGACCGTAATTGTCAAAATATAGTATGCCATGTCAAAACATATCTGCGTCATAGGTGCCGGCCCATCCGGCATCACGGCAGCGAAGAACCTGCTGGATGAGGGCCTGCTCGTCACCGTCTTCGATCACGGCAGTGATGTCGGCGGGAACTGGGTGTTCTCGGAGGAAGAAGGCCACAGTTCCGTGTTCGAGACCACCCATATCATCTCATCCAAGACCCTAAGCCAATATGAAGACATGCCGATGCCGGATGACTATCCCGACTATCCGTCACACCGACATCTGGCAAAGTATTTCCAGGACTACGCAAAAAAATTCAACCTCTATCCCCATATTCGCTTCCATACACTTGTCCAGCACTGCGAACGACTCCCTGATGGAAGATGGCAGGTGGATACCCTTCACGAAGGGACACCCGACAGCCGGGTTTTCGATGCCCTCTGTGTCTGTAACGGCCATCACTGGCTGCCGCGCATACCCCGGTATCCGGGAAACTTCCAGGGAAAGTTCATGCATTCGCATTCCGTGAAAAGATTCTCCGACTTCAAAGACCAGCGGGTATTGGTGGTCGGAGGCGGTAACTCCGCCTGCGATGTGGCTGTGGAAGCCAGCCGGGTCGCATCCTCTGTGGATATCAGCTGGCGCAGAGGATACTGGATCGCACCGAAGTTCATCATGGGACAGCCGGCAGATAAATTCAGCGAACGCATCAACTGGCTGCCACGCTGGCTTTGGCAACGGCTCTCGGCACTCAGCCTGCGATTCCGAAACGGACGAAACACACAGTACGGATTGCCGGAACCGGAAGGACCCCTGGGGTCTCACCACCCGACCATCAACGAAGACCTTTTCTTCACCATCCGACACGGAAAGATCAAACCACGACCCGATATCGAAAAACTTGACGATAAAAAAGTACAGTTCACCGATGGAAGCACAGGAGCATATGATACCATCGTCGCCTGTACGGGTTATATCATCTCCCACCCTTTCTTCGACACGCAATTCATCGACTACAGCGAAGGAGAAGTCAAACTCTGGCTTCGTATGTTCCATCCCGACATCGAGAACTTGTACTTCATAGGACTTTTCCAGCCACTGGGCTGCATCTGGCCGGGTGCCGAATTGCAAAGCCGGCTAATGGCACGACACCTCTCCGGACGGTGGAAGCGGCCCGAAAATGTCGGCAGGCTTGCCGAAAAGGAATTGCAACACCCTGACTTCAGACAGATCGATACGCCCAGGCATACGATCACGGTAGACTACCATAAATTCCGGAAGCGACTGCTGAAGGCCCTCGATAAAAATCATTCGGGATGACATTGGAGATCCTCACGGAAAAGTCAGCGACCTCCCCCAAAAAAGGAGATATCGTTCTGATCCATGGCGCTTGCATGGC